>CAYTYD010000001.1:0-62127 GCA_964441555.1 uncultured Phycisphaeraceae bacterium
GGATGGCCGTGGATCACTGCGCCTTCTCGGACACCAATCCCATCGGTCCGAATCACCGCAAGATCGTTGCGTACAACACCACCGTCAACTACGACCTGCACGGCACCCACGTCGCCGGAATCGTCGCCGGCGATCCAGGTGTCGAGTCTGCCGCTCGCGGCGTCGCCTACCAGGCCCGCCTGGCTTTCAACATCTGGCCCGCCACCACACAGGCCTCTTTCCTCAGCCGCTTCTCCCTCCACGAATCGCAAGGCGCTCGCATCCACACCAATTCCTACGGCAACGATGCCACCACGGCTTACGACTACGCCTCCTGCGCCCTCGACACATTCCTCTGGGGCAGCGATTCCAACATGATCGTGTGGTCCACTTCCAATTCCACAACCCTGCGCAATCCCGAAAATGCCAAGAACGTCCTCTCCACCGGCGCCACCGGCAACAACCCCGTGCAGGATTCGGTCTGCTCTGGCGGCACCGGCCCGACCTCCGACGGTCGCCGCAAGCCCGACTTGATGGCCCCCGGCTGTGCGGTGTATTCCGCAGTCAATCCCAACGGCTGCCTCGTCGCCGCTCTCTCTGGAACCTCGATGGCCGCGCCCGCCATGGCCGGCGTCGGCGCTCTGGTTCGCCAGTATTTCGCCAGCGGCTATTACCCCTCCGGCACTCAAAGTCCCGGTGATGGCTTTGATCCTTCCGGCCCCCTGGTCAAGGCCATGCTCATCGCCGGTGGCGAAGACATGACCGGAGTTCCCGGCTACCCATCCGAACGCGAAGGATGGGGCCGCATCCGCGCTGAGGGCTGCCTGGTCTTTGCCGGCGAACCTCAGTCATTGGTCGTCAAGGAAGTGCGCAACAACACTGCCGCTGCCCTCACCACTGGTAGCGAGCAGTCCATGGTCATCCGCGTCGTGGCAGACGATCAGCCCCTGCGCGTGGTGCTGTCGTTCTTCGACGCTCCTGCCACACTCCCCGCGACCTTTGCCCCGGTCAACGACATCGATCTGATCCTGGTCTCACCCAGCGGCCAGCGCTACTTCGGCAACTTCTTCAGCAACGGCATCAGTGCGCCCGCCGGCACTCCCGATGGTCTGAATTCCACCGAGGTTGTCTACATGCCGCAGCCCGAACCCGGACTCTGGACCGTCACCATTCGCGGCTCTGCCGTGAACGAAGGACGCCAGGGCTTCGGCCTTGTCGCCGTCGGCCACGTCTCGCGCTGCAGCGCGGATGTGAACAACGATGGCGTTCTCGACTTCTTTGACTACCTCGACTTTGTCAGCGTCTTTGCTGGCATGGAGCCCAACGCCGACTTCAACCACGATGGCGAAGTCGACATCTTTGACTACCTCGACTTTGTCAATGCCTTTGCCATGGGGTGCTGATCCGGCATCTGGGATTTCTCGCGAACAACACACAGGTCCTGTGCGACTCAACCGTCCCACAGGACCTGTTTTCTTTTCTGCTGCATTCTCAGTGCAGCACGCGATACACCTCTGCTTCGTCTGTCAATCCCATCGCGATCTTTCTCGCCGCATCATCGTGCATCGGCTTGAATCCGTGCCGCAGCGCTGCCTCGCGCAGCGTCACGGCGTCCTTATTCTGATTGGTCAGATCACGCAACTCATCGTTCATCGCCATGATCTCATACACGGCCATGCGGCCGCGATACCCGGTGCCAAAGCACTGTTCGCAGCGCATCCCGTCGTGCGTGCCGCTGCCTGTGCATACCACGCACTTGCGCCGCACCAGCCGCTGCGCCAGCACCGCCATGAGTGATGACGTCACCAGGTACGGCTGCAATCCGATATCAATCAGACGCGGAATCGCACTGGGCGCGTCGTTGGTGTGCAGCGTCGCCAGCACCAAGTGGCCCGTCAGCGACGCCTGAATCGCCAGTTGCGCCGTTTCCTGGTCGCGCACTTCGCCCACCAGGATCACATCCGGATCCTGACGCAGGAGCGCTCGCAACCCTGCGGCAAACGTCACACCACGCTTGGGGTTCACCTGCATCTGCGAGATGCCATCGAGGTGATATTCAACCGGATCCTCAATCGTCATCACGTTGCGGCTGCCGCGATCGATCCGTGCCAGCGCCGCATACAACGTCGTCGTCTTGCCGCTACCTGTCGGTCCCGTCACCAGAATGATGCCGGTCGGGCGGTCGATCAGGTCCACCAGGTTGGCCTGCATCTCCTTGGTCATGCCGATTTGATCCAGCGACAACTGAGTCGTCGCCTGATCGAGCAATCGCAGCACCAATCGCTCCCCATACACCGTGGGAATACAAGAAAATCGAATATCGACCTTGCGGCTGCCGATGCGCACACTCGGATACCCGTCCTGCGGGCTGTGCCGATTGGCGATATCCAGCTCCGTCATCACCTTCATGCGGCTGGAAATCGCCGGTGCCAGTGATGGGGGCGGGCTGAAGGCATCCACCAGCATTCCGTCCACGCGGAAACGGATGACCAGCTTGTTCTCCTGCGGGTGCACGTGAATGTCGCTCGCACGCCTTCTCAGCGCCTCAAACAGGATCATGTTCACCAGTCGGATCACCGGCGTCTGCCGCGCCAATTGCAACAGGTCCGTCGAGTTGCCAGCGCTTCCTGCCGCCGCCGCGATCGCGCGATCGTCCAGCGGCATCTCGTCGACGATCTCGGTCACCAGATCCTGACGCTGCTCATAGCCGCGATTGATCAGGTTGACCACCGCAGCGCGCGGGCTGAGCACAATCCGGATCGGTGCGTCGAGCAGATCCTCGAGCATCGCATACACGCCCGGCATCATCGGTTGGGCGCTCGCGATCGTCACCACGCCGTGTTCAGCGCTCACACCCGCCACCTGATGCTGGCGCGAGATATCCGGCGGCACGCTTTCAAAGTACCTCTGCGCCGAATCCTGCAAGCGCGGCTCAGCGGCATACTCCAACCCAGTGCGCTTGGCCAGCATCTCCAGCGCGTGATGTTCATCAATCGCCAGCATCGACAGCAACACATCCCAGGGCTCGATGTCGCTGCCTTCGGTGCCTGCAAAACGCGCCAGTTGCTCCGGGCGCAGCTTGATCGGGCTGAAAAGTTCCGCCACCCGGCCCCAATCCTGATGACTGGGCTTGGATGGCACCAACGCGCTCGCGGCTTCCAGGGCCGGCGCCTTGCCATTGCCTGCTGTTCCGGTTCCGGCCATCAGCGCGTCGCCCCTTCGCCGTTGTCGGATTTCTCCGGCTCATTGAGTGTGCTGGGACGATTCACGCTGTTGGGGTTGCTGTACTGGTTGTTGTGCATCTCGATGGTCGTGGGGACCAGATCGGGCAAGTGCTTGGAAATCGAGCTTTTGGCCTGTGGACCTTCGGTCATCAATTTCATATCCATGAAGTTGGGATCACGCATGATCCGGGGCGTCATGAAGATGTACAGCGTGGTCTTGCGCTTGTTGTCTTTGGTGTCGCCGAAGAGGCGCCCGATGATCGGAATGTCGCCGATGCCGGGAATCCGGTCATAGTTCTTGGTGGTGCTGTCATACGTCAATCCACCCACCACGATGGTGAAATCGCTGGGCACCGTCACGGCATCGGCCTTGACGTTGTTGTTCTGGCTCGGCGGGGGCAGGCCCTGTGTCGCAGCGCCCGTGAAGCTCGAAAGCTCCGCCTCATACTTCAGCCGCAGGTAGCCACCCTCGGAAATCTGTGGCTTCACCTTCAGCTTGGTACCCGCTTCGCTGGTGCCACCCAGCGATGTCGTCGTGGTGCTGGTGCTCTGATTTGTCTGTGCGTAGGGCACCTTGTCCACCGAGTCGATCGACGCTTCCTCGTTGTCATCCACCAGAATCTGCGGGCTGCTGACGATCCGCGAATCCGTCTCTTTGGCCAGTGCCGTCATGATGATCGGCACCTGATCACTCTTGATCAACGCCAGCGTTGCGCCACCCAGACCCGTCGCCACCGTTTTGGGCTGCGTGATCGACCCGTTGGTGCCAAAGGATGACAAGCCGAAATTCGTATTCAGCACGCCGCCCGTGCCACCGGAATTGATCAACTGCGTCTCAAACGCCAAGCGCAAATCGTCTGACCAGGTCACGGCCACGATCTTGGTTTCGATGTACACCTGCGGACGACGCAGATCGAGTTTCTCCAGCAGCCGCTTGAAATCCGGCTGCTGCTTCATCGGCGCCTTGACCATGATCTGGTTGTTGGCCTTGTCTGCCATCACAAAGACGTTGTTGCCATTCCCCAGCGCCAGTTCCGAGCTGCCTTCCATGCCGGGATTCACCATGATCACATTGGGCTGCGCATTCATGCCGCGACCATTGCCGCCCGGCAAGAGCGATGAATCCTCGCGATTGGGCGCGCGATTCTGGATCAGACCCTGCACCAGGTCGGCCACCTTCTCAGCGTCCGCGTTCTTCAATTTGTAGTTGCGGATAACGATCGCTTCCTGCTCCAGATCCAGCTCGACGATCAATCGATCCAACTGCAGCTGCTGCTCGGTTGTGCCGTAGTACATGATCGTGCCGCGACCTTCATCCACCACCATCACCGGGCCACCCACCGACGAGGTTGTGCCTCGCGAGCGGGCGTTTCCGCTTTGGTCGCCGTAGTTGTAGTTGTAGTTGTACTGGGGCTGATTGCTCGGTGCTTCGATCGTCAGCACTTCACCCAAGCCGCGCTTCTGGGCCAGATCGGCCACCTGCTTGGCCGCACTCCCCACGGTGTACTTCTTTGGCACCAGCTGGTTCAAGACATCAATCACTTCCAGCACCGACCGAACCTGGGTTGTCTCGGCCTCCACGCCTCGGAAGATCAGGGCATTTCCCTGCGGATCAATCGTCAGGCGATCGCCAATCGATTCCAGCCGATTGGTGGCCTGTTGCGGCTGAGGTTGCTGGGGCTGGCCATCGTTCTGATTGCCGGCGCTTGCGCGTGGTTGTGCCGCCTGACCCAGCAGTTGCAGCACGCGCTCACGCGCCACTGGCGCGGCAACGTGCTTCAACTCCAAGCGGATGAACTTGCTCTTTCCGTATTCCTCCAGCAGGCGGGTGATGAGATTCTCAAGTGCTGCCAGCTTCTTGGGCGTGTCGGTGGCCACCAGCACACCCATCTCATCAATCGCGCTCAACTTGGTCTGAGTTCCCTGTCCACCTGCCTGTGCCGTCAACTGCTCTGCCAGCGCCTGCTTCACGCTTGAGGGCTTCAGGTTCGGCGTGGAAAACACCCGCGTCGTCGGCAGTTCGCCTGATAGGTTCACGCCCACTTCGTTCTGATTCACCACCGAATAGAACGTGCTGGTCGCATCGTGAATCAGGGTGAAGCCCTGCTGCTCCAAGAGTGAGGTGAGGAGCGGAATCAAGCGCGACTTGGGGACCGACACCGGCGCGTTGAAGACGATGGTTCCCGTCAGGTTGGCCTTGATGCTGATGTTGATGCCCATCGCCTTGGCGGCGTAATCCACCAGCGTCGAGAGCTCCACCGGCTCGGCAAAGGCCGAGAAGGTCACCATGTCTCCTTCGACGGGAATCTCCTGCGGGTTGTTGGCGCTTCCCGGCGCGGCGGCATTTGGCGCGCCGTTGGGTGCGCCATTGACCGGGTTTACTGCTCCCGGCTGACGACCCACTGCGTTTGGATTCAAGGGCGTGCCCGTCGGGCCCACGGGCACCGGAGTTGGCACTCCCGCGGGCTGCGCCGTCACTGCTTGCTGCGCCACGCTCATCATCGAGATCGACACGCACACGCCCGCCGCCATCATCATCGCCAATCGCTGCCGGCGGCACATCATCTCTGCACGTGTGAATTGCTGCATACGTCCCTTCCAGGGGTTGTTGACCACGCCGAAACATCTGACCTGCATCAGAAGCGTCGCGGCGAGTGCCCTTGCGGGCGGTCGAACGGGGAAGTCCATTCCCGTGCCGCAACTCTACCGTTCCGACACGCTCCCTGCCGGAGGGTTCCTCTCCCTTTCTGACTTTCGGCTTTGGACGTTTCACTTTCTATCCTCTCCCCATGCGCGTCGTTTCGCTTGTTCCCAGCGCCACCGAGATCCTGGCCCTGCTGATGCAGGAGGCGGGCCCATCGTGCCCGGTGGAGCTGGTGGGGCGCTCGCACGAGTGCGACTTTCCCCCATCCCAGGCGCACGTCCCAATACTCACCGGGCAAGTCATCCAGCCCGGCACTCCATCCGAGATCGATGCCCAGGTGCGGGTCCAGCTGGAGACCGCATCCTCTCTATACACCTTGAACGCCGCGGCTCTGGCGGCTCTCCGCCCTGATCTGATCATCACCCAGGACCTCTGCTCGGTGTGCTCCATCGACTTGAACGCCGTGCGATCCATCGCGGCGGGGCTGAAGCCGACGCCGGCGATCCTCTCTTTGAACCCCGACACCGTCGAGGCGATGCTCGATGACATCCATCGCGTGGGGGTGGCGGTTGGATTGCAAACCGTTGCTACCACAGTGGTTGTGCGCCTGCGGGAGCGACTGCACACAGCCCAGGAGTACGTCAATCCTTTTGATCCGCCGATTGCCGTGGCGTTTTTGGAGTGGACGGATCCGGTGTTTGTGGGTGGGCACTGGACCCCCCAACTGATTGAGCGAGCAGGGGGAAGCCACCCCTTGAATCCGACGCAGGCGGCGGATGAATCGGGGGCGGCGATGGGGCCGCAGATGGCGTACCGCAAGGCGGGGAAGAGCGTGAGGGTGCCGCGGGAAATTCTGGCGGCGACCAACCCGGATCGGATCGTGATCTGCCCGTGTGGAATGGACCTCTTGGCGACGCGGGAATGCCACGCGCAACTGATGCAACAGCAATGGTTTAGAGAGTTGCGGGCAGTGCGAAGTGGGGGGGTGGCGCTGGTGGATGGGAACCAATATTTCAATCGTCCCGGGCCGCGGCTGGTGGATGGGTTGGAGTGGCTGGTGGGGTGGCTGCAAGGGAGGCCGGAAGTGATACCGGAGGGGTTTGTTTGGGAATCGGTGGCGGGGTGATGTTTGCGGTTTTCCTGCAACAGAAAGTCTTGACGCTGCGTATCATTTTTAGTATCCTCTCTTTCGCTCCCTTCCATATGGGGGGTGGGAAGGGGGCAAACGTTTGCGGCAGGGTGGCAACACTTGGCCCGCGGACGTGGCAGGTGCGACTGAGCATTTGGCTTCATTCGACCTGAATCGTTCTGATAGGGTGATGTTGAATCACCCGGCTTATTCAAGCCCTTTGTCAGAGACGCCTGCCGACAATCCGGAATGAAGATCGCAGTGCTCGCCGGCCACCAGACAATCCGCCGGGCGGGCGCGAGAAGGTCTTCAGGGTGTTCGTCGGTCGGCAAAGCCGCCCTCGTCCAGCATTCGCGACGCGTCTCGGCGTTTCGGATGTCCTCACCCCAAGAAGTGTGATCAAGTTGGTCTGCCGCGAGGTTTGGCCAGTAAGAACGCACGAGGACGACTGGTGATTTCGCCCAATCGATTGTCAGGGTTTTCGAACGCGGCCCTTCTTTAGCGTTCGCACCGGACGGTGGATCCCCGGTTGTGTGGTTTCGCGGCGTTCGCCGCACATGCAACCCTCCCTCCAGCCGTCCTCCGGAGTTCATATGAAGAAGAATCTCAAGGCCTTCACGCTGATCGAGCTGTTGGTGGTTATCGCCATCATCGCCCTCCTCATCGCCATTCTGCTCCCCGCCCTCGGTAAGGCCCGCGCAGCTGCTCGTCAGCTCAAGTGCTCCACCCAGGTTCGCGGCATCATGCAGGGCAACGTGATCTGGGCGCAGTCGAACGGCGACAAGTACCCCCTCCCCTCTGACCTCGACAAGAACAACAACACCGTCGCCACCACGACCCCCGTTGAGGCCAAGGACTGCAACAAGAACATCATGTCGATCCTGATCTACAACGGTTACATCCCCACGGAAATGGGTGTGACCCCCGCCGAGTCGAACGGCAACATCAAGGCCTACGAGGGTTACCAGTTCAACAGCCCCACGAGCGCTGCGGCCTCTGACAAGTCGCTGGCCCTGTGGGACCCCGCGTTCCGCGCCATGACCAGCGATGCTGGCCAGGGCGTGAGCACCACGATCACGGCTGGTGGCTCTTCGTACGCCATCAACATCCCCTTTGCTGGTCGCAAGGCCCGTTGGGGTAACACCTTCACCGCCACCGAAGTTGCCGTCGGCAACCGCGGTCCGGTGTACGAAGCCAACGGCAGCGGCTCGACGCTGACCTGGAAGCTCAAGGCCGATGCCACCGGCACCGGCTCGAACTCGCTGCTCATTCACGGCAGCCGCACCACCTGGGAAGGCAACCTCGGCTTCAACGACAACCACGTTGACTACGTGACCAAGCCCGATCCCGAGTCCGTCACCTTCACCTTCACCGGCCTGACTGCTGGCCAGCGCACCCAGCCCGACAACGTCTTTGTCAACGAAGACGACTCGACCCGCACGGTGTCGACCAACCTCAACATGACCAACGCCTTCATCAAGATGATCCCCTCGGGCGGCGTGACTGGCAGCAGCACCAACCTGACCGTCCAGTTCTACCAGGACTAATTCCTGAGTTGATTGGTTCATCGAGTTTTTTCCAACCCCCTGGCCTTTGGCTGGGGGGTTGTGTTTTTGGGGAAGGCAGCAAGGCAAGGCACTAGGCATTAGGCATTAGGCATTAGGCATTAGGCACTTGGCACTAGGGGGAAGCGGAAGAGAAATGGCAAATGGCAAATGGTCAATCAAGGCGCGAGGAAGAGAAGAGGGCGGTGCCGGGGCGAAGTGTGCGTCGACGCGTAACGGCAGAAATCGCGGTGTGTTGAATTCAGTGTGTGGCACGGGGGCGGCGGCGGGGAGGTTGGAGGCGGTTGAGGAGGATGCGTTGGGTGGATTCGAGGGCGGTGAGGGCGCGGGTGCAGGATTGGGTGAGGGTGGCGAGGGTATCGAAGCCGAGGCGTTCGGTGATGAGTTTGGTGTGGGCCTCGGCGAGTTGTTTGTCGCGCGCAAGTGCCGCGCGGCGTTCGAGAAGCCAGCAGCAGGCGATGAGGCCGGCGGCGCCGAAATTGGTGAGGAGGGTGGGGTCCATGAGTATTCCTTTCAACGCAGAGGCACTGAGACGCAGAGATAGATCGGAGGGGAGAAGGAGAGGAAAAGAGCAGGAGAGCAGGAGAGAAGGAGAGAAGAAAGGAAGAGGATTTGAAATCTCAAATTTCAGAATTGAAACCGAGAGGGATCAGGTGGGGAGGAGTTTGCGGAAGGTTGCGGTGTAGGTGATGGAGCGGGTGCGGGCGCGATCGGTGGGGGCGAGTTCTTTGAAGGCGACGAAGTGGATGTCGGACCAGGTGTGGCTGTGATCGTCGATGAGGTCGGCGGCGGTGGGAGGGTGAGTGAGGAGCGCGGTGATGTTGTTGCGGAGAGTCCAGAGTGCGGACTCGGTGGAAGCGACGAGGCGGCCGCTGACGGTGATGACGAGTTCTTTGAGGCCGATGGGGAGAGAGGCGGGGTCGAGTGCGCCCTGAGAGATGAGGGGGATGAGGGTTTGGCCCTGCTCGCCGATGGTGAAGCGGTGAGGGCCGACGAAGATGGATTGGCCGTTGAAGGAGGACATGGGGGGCTCCAGAAAGAGGCACTAGGCATTAGGCACTTGGCACTAGGGGAAGGCAGAAAGGCAGGGCATCAGGCATCAGGCACCAGAAAAGACCGTTCAACGCAGAGGCACAGAGACGCAGAGGAAGATCGGAGCGGAGGAAGAGAGGAGTGAGGAGAAGAGGAGACCAGGAGAAGAAGGAAAGAGAAGAAGTGGCGAAGTGGCGGAGTAAGAGACAAAGGAGCAGGAAAGACAGATTTCAGATTTGAGATTTCAGAAAGCAGAAGCACAAGAGCAGAGAAGAGAGGCAAGGACAGGGGGAGCGGGAAGAGAGACACACTGACCGCGCAAAGCCGCAGTCAGTGGCACGGGAGTGGCGCGGGAGTCAGAGGATGGTGATGGGGTCGGCGGAACCGTTTGAGGAAAGGGCGATGAGGGAGAGGGTGCGGGTGGCACCTTTGGAATTGAGGGAGTGGGTGCAGGCGCGGACGACTGCGGTGGTTTGGAGGGTGAGGGTGGCGCTGTCGGAGTTGTTGGGGCGGGCGCGGATGGTGAGCGTGGCGGAAGAAGAAGGGAGAGGCGCGGCGATATCTGAAGCGGTGAGGTGTTGCTGGATGGTGATGAGGACTTTTTGCTCGGGGATGTCGGCGAAGGTGGGATGAGGGCCGGCATCGGAGAAGTCGATGGCTTCGCGCGAGGCGGTGCGATCGATGGCGATGGAGGAGACATCGGTGAGGAGGAGAGAGCCGAAGGTGACGCGAGTGGGGGATGAGAGGAACATGGGGGACTCCGGAGAATGCAAGGCACTGGGCACTAGGCACTGGGCACTAGGGGAAGGCAGAAAGGCAGGGCATCAGGCACCAGAAAAGGCTGTTCAACGCAGAGGGGAAGAGAGAGGAGTGAGGAGAAAGGAGAGCAGGAGAGAAGGAGAAGAGCGAAGGCGGGAAGAGAAGAAAGACACACATCAATTTCAGATTTGAGATTTCAGAAGGAAGAGTGTGGAGAAGAAGGAGAGGAGTGGGTAGAGCAGTCGTCCACCGATTTCATGGGCGAGGAGGAGAAGGAAAGAGCACGGCCCTGCAAAGCCAGGACCGTGGCACGAAGATGAAGTCAGGCGCGGGTGAGGTGGAATTGGGAGGGGGAGCGGGTGGTGTCGGGGAGGCCATCGGCGTTGGTGTCGAGTTGGGCGGAGATGAAGCGTGCAGCGCGTTCGAAGAGGAGCATGTAGATGGTGGCAGCGCGGGCGATGGAGGCGGAGGATGGGAGCGTGAGAGACGCGGCATCGGCGAGATGGCGGAGGGTGAGGAGGGAGATGGGGCGGATGAGGGAGCGAGGGTTGGTGATGTGGAGTTCGGTGAGTGTGTCGGCTGGTGGGGAGGATGAGGATGGGGTGAGGCCCAGAGAGGCGAGGATTTCGGATTCGGCGGCGGCGATCTGGGGTGCGAAGGTGTGAATGGAGTAGGGGCGATCGGTGAGTGTGCCCAGGGGAAGGGGTGAGCCGGTGTATTCAGCGCGGATGCGCGAGATGGTGAGGGTGGTGGCGGAGGTGCGAGCGATGATCTCGTAGGAGATGTCGTCGATGGTGATGATGTGGCCGGGGGAGATGTTGGCGGCGATGAAGGATGTGTCTTGGGTGGAGGCGGTGAGCGTTGTGGCGGTGACGGAGCAGACACCGGTGGAGAGGCGCTGGCCGAGCCAGGAGATGGAGCGGAGGAGGGAGGGGTCGATGATGAGGAGGTCGCGGTCGGAGGTGAGCATGTGAGTTCCTTTTGAAGGACTTTTCAACGCAGAGGCGCAGAGACGCAGAGGGAGATCGAAGAGGAAAGAGGAGAGAGACGAGAAAGGAGAACAGGAGAACAGGAGAAGAGGAGAGGGGAGAGCAGAAGAGAAATGGGCAAATTGACAAATATGCAAATAGGAAATTAAGGCAGAGAAGAAAAAGTGGCGGGGTGGCTGAGTGGGCAAGAGGAAAAGAGAGAACGCAAAGAGGAAGGCGGGAAGAGAAGAAAGGACACAGGTCAATTTCAGATTTGAGATTTCAGAGATCAGAATGAGAAGCGCAGGGAATGGAGAAGAAGGAGGAGAAGAGGTAGAGCGGTCGTCGGCCCATTTCAGGGGCGGAAGAGGCGGAGAAGGAGCGGAAGGCCTTGCCGCGGCTTGGGGGCTGCGGCAAGGCGGGGAGGGGCGATCAGGTGATGCTGAGGCCTTTGATCATGCCGTGGGCGAGTTCGTTGCGGAACTCGAGGGTGTATTCACCCAGGAGCTGGCCACTGACGGAATCGCGGCGAGGCGAGGTGGCGGGATTGATGCGAGGCGGGAGGGAGTCTTGCTGAGAGAGGGAGTACCACTTGTGCCGCGATGGGGAGAGCGTGAGGGGATTGCGGTAGTAGGAGTGGAGTTTGCGGAAGAGGGGGAGGCGCTGGGTGTTGTGGGCTGTGAGCGCGGCGGAGAGGCGGAGGCGGAGTGGTTCGGTGAGGGGCATTTGCAAATCTCCAAAATTCCAAATTGCCAAATGGCCAAATCAGAAGGGGAGGAGGAACGTGGCGAGGCCGGACGCGGCCCCCTCGACAAGCGCGGGGCGGAGTGCACACGAGTGCGTCTCTACCCATGGAGGTGAGCGACGCCAGCGCCCGCTTTTTGGGGGGTGTTGGAGGGGTGAAAAAGTGGTGGATGCGCGTTGTGGCATAAGGAGTTATGACTTTTTTTTGGGATGGTCCAATAAGACGTTTTCGGTGACCATCGGCGCGCGCGCGCTGGCGTCGCTCTTAACAAATCGTTCGGGTCGATGGCGTGGCTGGTCTGGGTGAAGGACCAGACAATCGAGCATGCTGACACAGGACCAGGCCAAAGCGTTTGCGAAGGAATGGGTGCGGGCGTGGAACGCGCATGATGTGGAGGGAGTGCTGAGGCACTTTGCTGAGGATGCGGAATTCGCGAGCCCGTTCGCGGCGGCGATGGGTGGAGGCGGCGCTGGAGCAGATGGGGGCGTGTTGCGCGGCAAGGCAGCGCTGCGGGCATACTGGACGCGGGCGCTGGAGCGCTTTCCGGATCTGACGTTCCGCCTGCTGGATGTGATGGCAGGGGCGCAGAGCGTGGTGGTGCGGTATGGATCAGTGCTGGACCTGACGGCGATGGAGTATTTCGAATTTGATGATGAGGGAAAGGTGACGCGGGGTGCAGCGCATTACAGCGCCAGCGCGGAGCACCTGACGGGCGCGAAGGCGCCGTGGATGTACGCGACGCACATCACACCGATCCTGAATGTGTCGGGGATGAAGGAATCGCTGGAGTGGTTCGGCAAGCTGGGGTGGAAGACGTGCTGGACGTGGCCGGAGGGCGAGGCGGCGACATTCGCGGCGGTGGGGAGCGGGCAGTGCGAGATCTTTCTGTGCCTTAACGGCCAGGGGGGCAAGGGCAAGGGGAGCAACACGCGGACGGGGGGCGGCCCGGGCGAGGACGACACGGTGGACAAAGGCGTGTGGCTGAGCGTGTGGGTGATGAATGTCGATGAGGTGCAAGCGCGGTGCGTGCGCGAAGGCCTGGATGTGACGCATCCGCCCACGGATGAGCCGTGGGGGGTGCGCGAGATGCACGTGCGGCACCCGGATGGGCACGTGCTGAGGATCAGCCGCGGGAACTGGTTGCAGGAGTGAGGGGAGGCATCAGGCCCTTCGACTGCGCTCAGGGCGGGCATCAGGCGGGGATTCGACGCTTGAGATATGTATTTGAAGCATGCGGAAACCCTTGAAGATTGAGTTTCGCGAAAACGCTTGATCGCAACGGAAACACGGAAAGAGCGTTTAGCAATCCGCAAGCAGCGCGACGCAAAGTTACCATGCAACAGGTAGGATTTTCTGTCTGATACGAATCACCCACACATGGAGTCTGTCATGCGAATCATGCTTGTGATTTCTCTGCTGATGGCCATGTTCCTTGGTGGATGCACCTCTTCAAGACAAATGCCATATTCGCACGGCATGTCGGGACTCGATGTCCAAGTCATTGAGGTCAAGCAATTCGAGGACGGCGGCCTTGGCGGGAAATACCTCGTGCACAACACTTTGGATGGCCTGAATCACGCCACCCCTTTCCACATCACAGCGCGTATTTTGAAATCGGATTTTGTGAGCGATGCGGGCATCACGTATCGAGTTGTCGTCTTGGCTACTCCGGAATCCCAGAAAATCACATTCGGACCTCGAATGGATTTCAAGGTGTATGACATGACCAATAAGGAAACCCGCCAATTTCCGCTATTCGGCGGGAAGTTTGTGGCGCTGCACGACGATGCGGGAAAAATGCCCGATCACGGCACTCGAATGAGGATTGTCTCGCACGATAAGCACATTCATATTCATGGCGACGTGGAGATTCAGCGAATTCGCAGATGAGGCGACGCGAGCGCGCTGTGAATCAGGTGGCTCTTGTTCTAACTGTGCCAAGCGTGTGATGCAGCAGCGCGAGATAGCAGATGGCGAGGGCCCAGGAGATGCCGCCGACGGAGCGCCACCAATTGACGGCGTCTTTGAAGTACTCGCCGCCAGGGGGAAGGATGAGGGCGAGGAAGAGCGCGAGAGTGCAGGAGATAAGGAGAAGAGGAGAGGAAGAGACACCAGGCACCAGGTACTTGGCACCACGGTCGGAAGAAGAGGGATGTGCAGCACTGGCCTGCAAAGTCAGGACCGTGGCACGAGAAAGGAGAAGCAGTGCCGCGATCAGTACGAACATGGGGAGAAGCAGGACGAGGTGTCGCGGGTTGGTCTGCGGGCCAAAGCAGAGGACGGTGGCGAGCAAGCCGCTGAATTCAGTGGCGATGAGGAGTGGTGAGGAGTGGGCGGGGTGAGGTGGATTCCAAGGGAGGGTGAAGAGGGGAATGCGCGCAGCCCGGTAGAGAAGGACAGCGGTGGCGACGAAGGCAGCGGCGGCGAGGGTGATGAGGGAAAGGGTGAGGGGATCGGTGGCGGGTTTGCCTGTGAAGCGTGAGATGGCGCTGGGAATGCTGATGGAGCGGATGTCGGCGAGGCCAGCGATGCGGGCGGTGGATTGGCCGGGGGTGGTGGAGAGGACGGAGCGCGGATCGCGCTCGCGCGCGTCGGTGATTTCGGTTTCCTGGCTGACCATGCGGGTGAGGCCGCCGAAGGCCTTGGCGAGGTAGCGGGCGTTGGTGTCGATGCCCAAGGTGGTGGCTGGCAGGAGGGCCCAGAGGATGGTGAAGAGGAGGGAGAAAGCCGCGGCCTTGTACTGGCGGCGGATGATGAAATAAGGAACGGCGATGAGGGTGATGTATTTGATGTTGGCGGTGAAACCGAGGATGAGCCCGGCGAGGACGGGTTTGCGCTCCATGAAGATGAGAACGAGGAGCCAGAGGGAGGCGATGAGAAGGTTGCACTGGCCCATGACAATGTCGGCGCGAGTCTTGTCGGCGATGAGAACGAGCCCGGCGGCGGCGACGAGGAGCGCGGTGGGACAGAACGTGGGAAGCGCTGAACCGGTGAGGCGGCGGAGTGCATCGCGCGAGGCGAGGAGCGCGGTGAAGAGGAGGAGCGAGAGATTCAGGGTCATCCAGAGAAGCGCCGCGTGCTGATCAGCGAGGCGCGAAAGGGGGATGAGAAGCCAGGCGAGGAGGGGTGGATAGATGTAGCCCAGAGAGCCGGCGGAATAGAGGTCTGTGCCCATGTCGAGGGCGCGGGCACCGGCGAGGAATTCGGCAAAATCCTTGAGTTTGCCATCGTTGATGGCGCGGATGGTGGAGTGCGCAGACCAGATGGTGGTGCCCAGGAGGATGGCGGCGGCAATGGGGCCGATGGTGCGGGATGAGCGAGGGTTGAAGGGCACAGGTGTGGACTATACAGGCGAGCGGGGAACCGGAGGAGCGCGTGACAGTACACTGAGTGAGTGAGAGCCAGTCATATCTGTCCACGGTGCGGGAGCGAGCTGGCGAAAGTGCGCGGCGAGTGGTGTGACGTGGTGGGACAGCAGGTGGTGCGGTGTGTGGGAAGGGTTGGTGGAGCGGCGTGTGAGTATGTGGTGGCGCGAGGTGTGCCGCGACGCAAGCAGGTCAGGCAAGTGACGCGGCCGGTGTTGGCAGTGGCGTTGCTGATTGCGACGGTGTTGGTGTGGGTGGGCGGGGTGGCGGCGTGTGCGACGGGGGCGTTCTTTGGCAGTATTGAGTTGTACTCCACGTTGCGACATGGAGGAGGATTGAGCGCGTGGACGGCTCCGCTCGTGCTGTTTGCGATTGGCGGATGTGGCGCGGCGGTGGTTGGAGCTTGGATGAGGATCGTGCGTGAAGATGGGGCACATTGGAAGAGGTGGGTGTTGTTTGTGCTGCTCGCGCTGGCGTGGATGGGAAGCGAATTAGCGCTTGCCAAAGGCGTGGGTGACATGGTGAGTGGGCGAAACTTGTCGGGGGCGTTGCCGTGGTTGTGGGTTCCTGTGCCGGTGCTGGCGCTGATGTGGTGGGCGGGGGCGTTGGTTGGGGCGCTCTTGCGCTGGATTGTGGCGTGGGGACGGAGCGTGATGTGGAAACGCGGGTTGCAGAGGGCGCGGCACATGCGCCCACAGCGTGCGTAATGGCGCGTGATGGTGTGTTAGAAGTATCAGTGCCAGTGATGAAAAGGGATGTTGAAGATGAGCACACGAGGCAATCAGAGTGAGCGGGTGTCGACGATTGGTGGCGATCGATTGTGCACTGGATGCGGGTTCAATCTATTTGGTCAGCCGGTGAGCCGCGATGTGGGGACGGGTTTGATGGTGTCGCGCTGTCCGGAGTGTGGCGCGGCGGCGGCGTTGCAGGAATATCCGGGACCCTTTCGGGCGCTGAAGTGGATGACAGGAGCGCTGATTGCGCTGTGGCTGGTGCTGCTTCTGGGCATGGTGGCGGGAACGGTGGGGGTGATGGTGGGATCGGCCACGGCGCTGCGTGAGGTGACGATCGAAGAAACCAGCGTGGAAATCGGCAAGCAACACGCCAAGTGGTTCTTGGAAACCAAACAGGAACAGGTCTTGCAGAAGCAGGTGGACGCAGGCACAATGCAGCAAGCAATGAAGCTGCAGATCGTGCAGCAGGTGCAGAATGCCGGGTGGGGTTGGTCTCAGGTGACGGATGCGTGGTGGGATGGCGCTGATCAGCGTTCGATGGTGCGCTGGCCGTGGACAGGTGGGCGGGAGAACCTGGTGATGTCGGTGTTTGGTGGCGTGATGCTGGTGCTGGGTGTGTGGTGTTGCGGGGTGCTGCTGGCGACTGCAATGCCGGGAGTGCGTGGCATGAGGCGATTCGTGTTGGCCTTCATCGTGTTTGGAATCGCGTGCGTTGGTTTTGAAATGGTCGTGCTGATGTCGGCGGTGAGGGGGTGGAAACCGGCGGGGGGATACACGGTGACGCGGGAACTGGCGCATCAACTTGTGCCGCAGATGGCGGGGTTTGCGATGATCTTGGGATTGAGCGCGATCTTGCTGATCGGAGTGTGGGTGGGGCGGAGCGTGTCGCGATGGGTGATTCGAGGGGTGTTGCCGCCTCGACTGGCAGCACATCTGCATGTGCTGTGGGAGGCGGATGGGCTGGTTTTTGCAGGGAAATGATGGTGGTGGTGCAAAATCCACCACTGAGTGGTGGAAATTACACCATTGGAGGTGGATTGGGCGTGGGACGGCGCCGATGATTGGGGATGCTGCGGAGACTGATTGAAACAGAATTGAGGGCGACGATCGCATCGTCACCGGTGACGCTGGTACACGGTGCGAGACAAACGGGAAAGACGACGCTGGTACAGGCGCTGTGCAGCGCGAGCGGCCGGGGCGCTTGGCGATACGTGACGCTAGACGATGCGTTTGCGCGGGATGAGGCGGAGCGCGATCCAGATGGGTTTATTGACGGGCTTGGAGATCGAGCGGTCATAGACGAGGTGCAGTTGGTGCCGCGATTGTTTCGATCGATCAAGCGCAATGTGGACAAGAACCGGCGACCGGGACGGTTTGTGCTCAGCGGATCAGCGAATGTTCTCGCGTTACCCAAGTTGGGTGATTCGCTGGCGGGCCGTATGCAGATCGTGCGTGTCTGGCCGATGGCGCAGGTGGAGCTTGATGGATTGGAGAAGGGATGGGTCAACCCGGTGGATGAATGGTTCGGGGCGCGGTTTGATGCCGGAGCACGAGATGCTGGAACTCGCGGCAGAGGGGGTGTGGGAAGGCGATCGGTGTGGTCACGGCTGGTGCGAGGCGGATTTCCTGAGCCGGCGCAGATGGCTGTATCGCGGCGAGGCGGTTGGTTTAATGGGTACCTGTCAACGATGATGCAGCGCGATGTGCGCGAGATCGCGAACATTGAGGGGTTGACAGATGTGCCGCGAATTGTCCAGATTCTGGCTGCGCGGAGTGGCGGGCTGTTCAACCTGGCGTCGCTATCGCGAGATACGGGGCTTGCGCAAACGACGCTGAAGCGGTATGTCGCCATGCTGGAGGCGACGTTTCTGGCTGTGCCGCTGTTGCCGTGGCACACCAACGTGGGCCAACGCTTGATGAAGAGCCCGAAGATGCTGCTGGGTGATACGGGCCTGGCGTGTCACTTGGCGCGGGCAGACGAATCGCGACTGAAACAGGATGATTTGTTGCGGGGCGGAATGCTGGAGACATTTGTGGGATTGGAGCTGATGAAGTTGGCCGCGGCATCGCGCAGCAAGCCGGGCGTACACCACTTGCGGTCGCTGCGCGGGCAAGAGGTGGACATCGTGCTGGAGGGGCCGGGAGGAAAGCTGGTGGGGGTGGAAGTCAAGTCGGCGGCGACGGTGACGAGCGACGATTTTCGGGGATTGCGGTGGATGCAGGATGAGGTTGGGGAGAAGTTCGTGCGGGGCGTGGTGCTGTATGCGGGAGACGAGGTTGTGGTGGGAAACAAGAACACTGTGGCGCTACCGATGGGCTGGTTGTGGAGGTAGTAGACGTGTAGAATTTGTGCATTTTGCAGTGAATGGCGCGTGTTGTGGTGTAAAATCCTCCACTGAGTGGTGGAAATTGCACCAGTGAACTTGGGACTGTGCTATGACAACTCCGCGTCATGAGCGGGTGGCAAGCATGACCGCCGCGGTGATGAGTGCGAAGACAAGCACGGCGATGCGGAAGGCGTTGTCTTTATACGCCAGTTCGGTGGGGTCGTCATACTTGCCGCGTTCCATCTGCACGATGGTGCGAAGGAGGGCGTAGGTGGCGGGAAGCATGGTGAGCCAGAGCAGGTTGAAGCCCCAGCCGGCGTAATGCAAGGTGCCTTGTTCGGCGCGGGATTGGACATAGCCGGAGTAGGTGACGAGGCAGGCGACGGCGGTGACGACCACGGCCATGCGCAGGAAATCGATGGTGTAGACGCCGAGGACGCCGCGAACGCTGGCGGCATTTTCGCCAAGCGAGCGGAGCTCACCGAGGCGCTTGCCCAGGGCCAGGAACATGGAGACAAAGAAGGTGCAGTTGAGGAGCCACGAGCTCGGCTCGACTCCGGCGGCGGCACAACCACCAAGCACGCGCAGCACAAATCCCAAAGACAGGGAAAGCACATCGAGGATGACCAAGTGCTTGATACGG
This sequence comes from uncultured Phycisphaeraceae bacterium, assembly GCA_964441555.1. Taxonomy (GTDB): domain Bacteria; phylum Planctomycetota; class Phycisphaerae; order Phycisphaerales; family UBA1924; genus F1-120-MAGs238. Next base: position 19,115 of record CAYTYD010000001.1, read on the forward strand.
ATGGAGTAGGCGAGGGTGTTGAAGATATAGACCGCGACGAGGAGCGCGGTCCAGATGCTGCTTTGTGTGGACGCTGTGGCGGCAAGGTTGATGAAAGCCGCGGCAGGTGCGAGGGCGGCGAGAGCCGCGAGAATGAAGAAGATGAAAGCCAGGGCGATAGCCACACCAGGGGTGACAGCACCACTGGCGATGGGGCGTTTGGATTTGCGGGGGTGCTGGCGATCGGCCTCGACATCGCGCAGGTCATTGATGATGTAGCAGCCACTGGAGGCCAGGCCGAAAGCAAGAAATGCGCAGGCCACATTCAGCCACGGGATGTGGGGGTGTTTGCTGGGGTCGGCGAGCGCGTACAGGGGGCCGATGAGGACAAAAACGCCCTTGGCCCATTGCGCTGGGCGGGCGAGCTTGATGAGATTGAGCACGAGAGAGGGCACGAAGAGAGGTTATCGACCAAATCTGGGGGGTTCCCGAGTGAATGAATGTTGGAAGTGTCGCAAGTTTTTTTGTGACAGCGCGATCCGGGCGTGGCAAGTCGTTGAAGGGGGTTGTGAATCTCAACGGGTTTGCACCCCCCGAGGACTGATGGAGGTCAGCGATCGGGAGTGGTGGGTCTTGCCAAAGTGCGTGTGCACGTGGCCGGGCTGTCGGTGCGCCTGCGGGGTTCTGCCCTTGGGCTTTGCTTGAGGGATTGTGAGAGATACGGAAAAGGAGAAGGAAATGAAGAAGGCACTTGTGATCGTGGCGCTGGCTGGTGTGGTGAGTGCGGCGTCGGCCGAAGGAATCGTGGGTTTGACCCTGAATAACGAATTGGTGCGGTTTGAATCGACATCGCCCGCCTCGACCTTTGGCACCGTCGCGGTCAGCGGCTTGCAGAGTGGTGAGCGGCTCTTGGGCATCGACTTCCGCCCGGCGACAGGTCAATTGTTTGGTTTGGGCAGCAGCAGCCGCCTGTACCAGGTTGACGTGGTGAGCGGCGTGGCCACCCAGATCGGCAGTGGTCAATTCTCGACGCTGCTCACGGCCAACAACTACGGCTTTGACTTCAACCCCACGGTGGATCGTATTCGCGTGGCGGGGAGCAATGGTCAGAACCTGCGGCTGAACCCGCTCACGGGTGGCGTGGCGGCGATTGATGGGACGATTGCGTATGCCGCGGGCGATCCGAATGCCAACGTGACTCCATCGGTGGTGGGGAGTGCGTATACAAACAACGTGAACGGCGCCACGACGACGACGCTGTACAACCTTGATCTGGCCACCGGCGCGCTGGTGACGCAGATTCCGCCGAACAACGGTGTTCTGAACACGGTTGGCATGATCGGCGTGAGCTTTGACATCAACACCGGATTTGATATTTCCAGTCAGACCGGCGTGGCCTTTGCGTCGCTGAACGCTGGCGGCTTCACGCGGCTGTACACCATCAACCTGACCACGGGCGCGGCAACGCTGGTGGGCACGGTGGGTGCGGGGCTGAGCGATATTTCGGTGTTCATCCCGTCGGCACCGTCGGTGGCGGCGCTGGGGTTGGGTGGGGTTGTGGCGCTGCGTCGTCGACGCTGATCGGTTCCCACTCGCGAAGGTGGTTTCTCTCCTATTCGTACGCCGCCCGGTCCTTTTCAAGAGGGTCGGGCGGCGGTGTTTTTGGGGGGCGAGGCGGGAAGAATGGTGCTAGATTGTGGGTATGGCAGATGAACGTGGGAATGGCGGCGGGGGTGAAATCAGAGTTGAGCGCAACGATGCTCTCCCGGTGCCTGGTTCTCTTCTGCGGAGCGTCCTGGATGGCCTGGCGTTCGTGTTCTATGTCATCGTGGCGGTGTGGGTTGGCAACGCGCTGGGAGCGGTAGGGCGAGCGGGGTTTGATGCGCTCAACTACCACGTTCCGACGATCGCGCGATTTGCTGACCAATTGCCAAAGCCGGATTTGAGAGATTATCTCTCGGCGACGACGCCGGGGTATCACTTGATCATGGCGCTGTTGGGGCTGGTCACGCCGACGAATGTGGGGGCTGCGGTGATTGGGGTCGTGCTCATTCAGATGGCCGCGACCGGGTTGTATGGGCGAGTGTGGCACATTCGGTCGTGGCTTGCGGCACATGGAGAGGCCAGATCGAAGGAATCGTCTGTTGGAGTGGCCTGGTTGTGTGGCTTGTGCATCACCGCTCCACTTCTCGCGAGCGTGTATGTCTTCACCAGTTCGGCGTGGTCGCTGCCGGATAATCTGGCGTGGGCGGGTGTGGTGTTCGTACTGGTCACTTGCCTGAACTTCCGGCAATCAGCAGTGATATACCTGTTTGCTGCGGTATCGCTGTTGTTGCTGGTTTTCGTCCGCCAAATCCACCTATGGGCCGCAGCGCCCATCATCGTCGCGGCGTGGATGAGCGCAGGAATTCAGAGCGGGTTGCCGGTGCGGCTGGTTGAGACGAGTGATGCGGGGTGGTCATGGCGGGATTTGCTTTTCACGCAACTGGATCGGCGGGTGAAGCGAGCGGGGATTGCGGTGCTGTGTGTGTTGCCGGCGTTTGCGCTGGTCGGGTACTTCGTGCACTTATGGGGAGGATTGACGCCGCCGACATTTCAGGGTCAGTATCCGGTGGACATGAGCAAGCCGCCGTTGTTGCGGCTGATCAACGCGCCTGCCGCGCCGGCGTTCGTGCTTGCATTGTTTGGTGTCTTTGGCTTATTCTTTGCTGCATGGTGGGGACCAGCGGCGATTCGCGGGCTCACGCGCTCGCGAGGGCGGATGGTGCTTGGCGCGGGGGCGGTGGTGGGGTTGCTCGCGGCGGTAATTCCGGCGACGACGTACTCGATGGCTGAGGGGCGCTGGAGCGGCCTGTGGAACATCGCGGCGAAGCTGCCGACGGTGGGGCACACCTCGGTGTTGATCGCGGGGCTGTCGATGCTGGGCGGGGTGATCGTGGCGGCGATGATGCTGGGGATGAGGGTGAGCCAGGCGGCGGTGCTGGCAACGAGTGTGGCGGGGTTTGTCGCGGCACAGATGGCGAGCTTCCAACTCTGGCAGCGTTACAACGAGCCGTTTGTGCTCATCATGCTCATCATCTGCTGCGGACCACTGCTGGCGAGCAACGATGTGACCGAGCCGCCCCGCCCACTGAGCGCGCGCTGGTGGTGGCGGTTGCGGATCACAGGGCCGCTAGTCCTCTCGTTGCTGCTGGGGGCGGTGACGGTGAATGAGCTGCGAAAGGCGACGCTACAGCCATATCTGAATCTGCAGCCGGGAGCAGATCGGACCAAAGAGTTTTTGAAGACGGGGGAGATTGACTCCGTGCCGACATCCGCACCTTGAATCTGGATTGCGTTTGGGGTTTTGTTGCGCATTGGGTGGTCCGCCACATGGCGTGCGCTTGGGTTTGCCCGATCCTGAGCCGATAGACGGTGTAGCGACTGCACGGGTCGCCCCCAGAATCGGGGGCTGATTGCCGCGGTTGCGCGAACTGCCCTCTGCGGCGTTCGTACCGTTGCCTCCTCACTTGTTCCTTACAGGAATCCGCTCATGGCCACACCTCGCTCCAAAGTCGCCCTCATCACCGGTATCACTGGCCAGGACGGCTCATACCTTGCCGAGTTCCTCATTGCCAAGGGATATCAGGTTCACGGCATCATCCGCCGCTCTTCGAGTTTCAACACTGGACGCATCGACCACATCTATCTTGATCCGCACATCAAGGGTGGCAACTTGAAACTGCACTACGGCGATCTGTGTGACTCCAACTCGCTACAGCGCATCCTCGATCAGGCCAACCCCAGCGAGGTCTACAACCTGGGTGCGCAGTCGCACGTGCGCGTGTCGTTCGACATGCCGATCTACACCGCCGAGACGGTCGCGATGGGCGCACTCAAGCTGCTCGAGGCCGTGCGCGAGCACCAGCAGCACACCAAGAGTGAGATTCGCTATTACCAGGCATCCAGTTCGGAGCAGTATGGCTTGGTGCAGGAAGTGCCGCAGAAAGAAACGACCCCCTTCTATCCACGTTCGCCGTATGCGTGTGCCAAGTTGATGGCTCACTGGGCCACTGTGAATTACCGCGAGTCTTACGGCATGCACGCCTCCTGCGGCATCCTGTTTAACCATGAATCACCCCGCCGCGGCGAGACGTTTGTGACGCGCAAGATCACCCGCGCTGTGGGTCGCATCAAGATGGGCCTGCAGGACAAGGTGTTCTTGGGCAACCTCGACAGCAAGCGTGACTGGGGTTTTGCCGGCGACTACGTGAAGATGATGTGGATGATGCTGCAGCAGGAGAAGGCGGATGATTACGTCGTCGCCACCGGCCGCACCATCACGGTGCGCGAGTTTGCCGAGATGGCCTTCCGCCACGCTGGTCTGGATTTTCAGAAGCACGTGCAGTTTGACCCGCGCTACCTGCGTCCGGCCGAGGTCGATCTGCTCTTGGGTGATCCCAGCAAGGCGGAGAAGAAGCTGGGCTGGAAGCCCGAAACCAGCGTCGAGCAGCTCGCGGCGATGATGGTGGACCACGACACCGAACTGGCTTCGCGAGAGAAGACCCTGCGCGATGCCGGCCACGCCATGCCCGCCTTCGCCGGTCACGATCAGTAATTCGATACGCCAGCAGGCACTTGACGAGCCCGGTAGACTCATTGGTGTTCTGCTGGAGGTGTCACTTGATGACCCGAGTCTCAGCTTGTGTCGCGATCTGTGCCGCGTGCTCACCCCTGCTTGCCCAAACCGCGTCATTGCGTTGGGAGGTCCGTCCCCCCGGCGGTCAGTGGCAAAGTGGATTCATCGCGACCACTGCGCAGCAGACGCTGGATGTTCGTCTGGTTGCCTCGTGGGTCGTCCCCGGCGGCACCGGCGTTGCCTCACTCAATCTTGATGCGCTGGTGAAGAACGCGGGGTTTGACGACCAAGTGCTCAACCCGGTGCGTGTGCCGCCATTCAATTCGCGGCCGCAGACCGTTGCGGTCCGGCGCGTGGCACAGGGAATCAAGATTGATGACAACGCTGACCTCAACGAAGCAGGCGTTGGAAACATGTCGCTGATCCTGATGCAGCTTGCCTCTCAGGTCAGCGGCACAAACTACAACACCAGTAACCCGACAACGCTGCTGACTTTCCAGCTGCAGGTCGGCTCCGAGGCGGGCCTCCGTCGCGTGATGAGCGTGTGGCCTGCGAACGCCGGAAGTGATCCGGTACATCGCAACCTGCGTGTGTACACCTCCCCTCAGGGGGCCTCCACACAACCCTTTACTCAGCCCTGCGACCTGACCATTTATGTTGGCGGCGGGCCCGGACCCGGACCTTGCTATTTCGCAGACTTCAACCGCGACGGCGCGGTGGATTTCTTTGATTACCTGGATTTCGTCGCCGACTTTGCCGCCGCGATGCCCAGCGCCGACACCAACTACGACTGCGAGATCGATTTCTTTGACTATCTGGATTTCGTCTCCACTTTCAGCCAGTGTTGAACCGTCTCGCCACTCACGCTGCGAGAACAGTGTTACGGGAACAGTGGCACGAGCTTGCCAAAGAGGCCTTGGGTTTCCTGCTCTGGGCCAGCCGCGAAATAGAGGTGATTCTTGTACCCAAGGGTCTCGCCATTGCCCCAGGTGAGGCCCCAAAGGCCATCGAGCTCGATGGGGTTGCCCTGCTGATCGCGCAGGGTGTCGACATAGGCCCCGGATTCGAGGTTGTAGGCGAGAATGCGTCCATCGCCGAAGTTGCCGACCAGGAGGTGGTTGGAAAGGGCGCCAAAGTCCTTTGGTGCAATGGCAAAACCCCAAGGCGCATTCAGTTGAATGGAGTGCTGCAGGGAACGGATGAGGCGGCCTTCTTCATCAAAGACAGAGAGATATCCGTAACCGGGGTAGGCCTCGGCATCGCCGGGTTCGTTGGCGATGCGGGCCCACGCGGCATAGATCTTGCCTTCGTGCCACCAGAGATTGAAGATCGCGTAGCCATCGCCGACGGCGGGGTCCTTGAAGTCGCCAGCGGGGGTGACTGGCTTCCACTCGCCATCGAACACGTCAACGCTCGGGGAGTTCATGCAGCAGGCGTAAATGCGGCTGCCCTTGGTGTGTTCGGAGACGGCGAGCCCGGTGTACATGCGGCCTTCTGCGCCACGATCGATGACTTTGACACCCTTTTCCTGACCGTTTGTCCAGCCATAGACGGTGCCATCGAGAGCGACGAAGATGAACCTGCTGGAGCCCTTCACTTTGCCATCGTCAACCGAGTACTCGGTGCTGGCAAAGCCGCTGTAGACCATGCCGGTTGGCTGCGAGAACGTCTCGTTGTTCTCATGTAACTTGCCGACGGGAAGGTGAACGACTTCAAGTTCATCCTGTCCGAAGGGGTGCCCAGGTGCGTCGCCGATGTAGGTGGTGGTGGTGCCGGTGCCGGTGTTGGTGATCCACCAGTGGCCGCCTTTGCCGGGGGGGCGGATGGCGATCCCCCAGGCATCGACCATGAGCTCGTCGACAATCAGCGGCTTGTCGGATTCGCGAGTGGAGACCAGCGGCACCATGACGTACGCGTTGCGATAGTCTTTCCGCGCCGGCAATTCGGGCTGCACCCAGCGGCGATCACGCACTTCCAACGGATCAGGAATCTTGTACACCTGCGCCTTCACGGGCTCAACACAGGCAACGCACGCGCTCAGTACACCGATGATGCTCAGGGCTTTCATGGAGAGAACCTAGCAAGCGATTGTGATGGCATCATCCAGACACCGTGAACACACCATGAAGACCTTGTGAAGCACATGGTTTGAGGGAGAACCCTGCCGACCTCAACCTTCGCACGGTCTTGAATCGCCGCTAACACATCCGCCCTCCGAAGTGGATTCACTCTGTCCAACTGAAGTGGCATCTCGAGGCGCGGGTTCTGGTGGACCTTCGCATTCAAGATCGCGCCAGGTTCCGGTTCACACAGTTGGACCCACGGAGATTGAAAATGAAGCGTTCCTGTCTTTCCGCTCTCGCGCTTGTGTTACTCGCTGGATCGCTCGCCTCTGCTCAGGTCACCGGCCCGAACGCCGGCGCTCCTCCGTACATGCTCCCCAGCGATGCAGGTTCGGGAGTGATCTTCACCTCGATCGCCACGAATGGTCGTGGCGGTGCCAATGTTGATCCTGATATCACGTATCCCAAGTTGGGTGGCGGCACGTATCGCTTGTGGGGCCTGGTGGACGGCGCGGGCGCTTTCCGAGATGCGGACGACCTCGCGAACAACACGTTCTCGTTCCTGGTCAATCACGAAGTCGGCTCGGGCTCGGGCGGGGTCAAGGCGCACGGCGCCAACGGCACCACGGTTTCGGTGTGGAAGATCAAGGCCGATGCCACAGACCTGCAGGTGATCGGCGGCAAGGACCTGATGACCAACGTCTTCCTGTGGGATACCGGCACCAACGCATATGTTGCCGGATCGCCTTCGCTCGGTCGCTTCTGCTCGGCCGACCTGGCCGCTCCCGGTGCGTACCGCTTCGGTTCACTCGGCACAGATGAGCGCATCTTCCTCAACGGCGAAGAGACCGGCGCGAACGGCCGCGCCTTTGCACACGTTGCCAGCGGCCCGAACGCTGGCACGACTTACGAGCTTCCCAGCCACGGCGACTACTCCTGGGAAAACAACGTTGCTTCGCCCTTCCCCCAGGCCAAGACGGTCGTAATTGGCGCCGATGACAGCACCCCGGGCAACATCTTTGTGTTTGTCGGCAACAAGCAGTCCACCGGCACCGAGATCGAGCGCGCGGGCCTCACCGGCGGCACGGTGTACGCCATCGGCATGAGCGGCACGACAGTCAACGGCAGCGGTCAGAACGAAGAGAGTGTTGTCAACATCCTGGGCAATGCCGTTTCCGGACCGGTGGCCAGCAAGCCCTTCACGATGATCAACATGGGCGACCTGACCAACGTGTCGGGTGCGACGCTGCAGAGCACGGCTGATGCACAGGGCCAGATGAACTTCAACCGCCCCGAAGACATCTGCTGGGACACCCGCAATCCCAACGTCGCCTACTTCCTCACCACGGCTTCCTTCACCGGCAACAGCCGTCTGTGGAAGATTGAGTTCACCGATGTCACCCTTCCTCAGCTCGGCGGCACCATCACCATGCTCTTTGATGGCAACGTCACCTCCACGGCTTCGGGCGGGTTTGCCTCGGCAAGCGGCGCCACTGATGTGAAGATGATGGACAACATGTGCATCACGCGCGGCGGCATCATCCTCATTCAGGAAGATGTCGGCAACAACGCTCGCCTTGGCCGCATGTGGGCGTATGACGTGTTTGCTGATTCGATTGTTGAGGTCGGCATTTCCAACTCCAACTACTTCCTCACCGGCGCACCCAGCTTCCTCACGCAGGACGAGGAGACCTCGGGCGTGATCGAAGCTTGGGACATCCTCGGACCGGGTTGGGTTCTCTTGGATATGCAGGCCCACTACAGCATCACCGCCAATGGCCTTTCCGAGGGCGGCCAGCTCATGGCTGCCTTTATCCCAGCGGCGCGCCGCCTGTGTCAGGTTGACTTCAACAGCGATTCCACCGTGAACTTCTTTGACTACCTTGATTTCGTCCAGGCCTTTTCCAACAACACCCCGCCCGCCGATTTCAACCTCGACGGCGTGATCGACTTCTTTGACTACCTCGACTTTGTCGCCGCGTTCAGCGCAGGATGCTGAGATCACACCAAATTCACGCGGACACTCCACCGCGAATTCGTTTGACTTGGAGACGCCTGCCGCCCGAAGCCGCCATCGCTTCGGGCGGTTGGTTTTTCCACTCACACCCGCATCACCATTCGAGACAACTTGCGCGCTGGACCGGGGAGTGCCTGACACACCTCCCGCACCGCGCCCGCGAGCAGCACGCGGCACAACATCGCGTATGCCACGGCAAATACACCGCCCACAACCATGATCCGCACCATGTCCACACAGCGTTCGCGCCAGGCGAGATTGTGAATTGCTCCAAACCACTCACCCAGTCGCTCTGTCAGGTCGCCGTAGAAATCCGCACTGATCGCAAGCCCTGCCGCGATGCACGCCAGCAGCCACGCCGGGAACATGCCTTTGAACACCTCGCCCCATCCTATTCCGAGCGGACGCAGCGAGATTCCCGTGCACAACACTCGCGTCACTAACAGTGACCCGCCAGTCCACCACGCTACGCCATCCACCGTGCCGTGCACGATGGCACCAATGGCTCCGAATCCCACAACGCCCGCTCCCTCGATCGCCGTCAGCCACGCGAGCTTCTTGAACTTTCCCTGCGCCATCAGCACCGCCGCAGACAACCCGAACGTGACGCGGAAAGCAAAGAAGAGGCCCAGAATCATCACCGCGATCACCGCGCCACTCCACTTGCCGTGCCAAAGCAATCGCTCTAGTGGTTCCATCACGCAGGCGATTCCCAGCGAGGCCGCCGCCCCCAGCATCATCTGCACACCCTGGGCCCGGCGCACCGCCGCGGCAAACCGTTCCGGCTCATCCTTCAATCGTGCAAACGCGGAAAACAGAACCTGCTGAACCGTAAAACCAAGAATGGTGCCGACGTTGGCGATCCAGTAGTATGCGAAGAAGTACTCCCCCGTGAGCTGCTTGCTCAGGATCATGCCGACCACACCAAAGCTGGCCACATCCAGCAAAGTGTTGGACACAGCACCGATGATCATCCATACGCCGCTGGAGAGAAGCTCTCGCCAGTGCTTCAAGCCCAATCCACGCATCCACGGCGCATCGCGCGTGGCCAGATAAGACCACACGTTCTCCAGGATCGCCACACCCAGCAGCGGCAATACAAATGCAAGCGGATTGCGCAACCACCACGCCAGCAGAATCGTGCCACCGTTGCGAACGACAGCGCTGCCTAGTGAAATATGGCTGAGCGTGTCAAACTTCAAGTCCAGCCGCAACTTCCCCTGCAATACCGCCACCGGCGTATTCATAGGAAGTGTCACCGCAATGATCGCCAGCATCCACGGCATGTATTGATCGGCGTAGGTCTCGCTCAACCATTCCGGCCGATGCTTCTGCATCCACCAGATTGCCGCGCCCGCACCACCCATCAACACCGAGGCAAACAGATTCATGATTCCCGCAAGCCCAAAGACCGCAGGCGCCAGCTCCCGGTACTCCGCCGGACCACGCTGCACCAATACTTCGCGGACCCCGCCATCTCGAAAGATCTGCACAAATCCGGAAAGCGCGATGGTGACGCCGAAGACCGCAAAGTCACCCTTGCTCAGCCACCAACCGAGCAGAATCTGAGTCACAAACGCCGCGATCTTGGTCAGGATGGTCGCCGCCACCATCCAAGAGGCCCCGCGTCCGACGGTTGCGCCCAAGGCCGCTTCCGTTCCCCGTGAAGCCGAACTGTTCTCGTTGATCGCCGCGTCACTCATGTCGACTCTGCTTGCTCGCCCTTGAAATCTTGATCATTGGTCATGCAACCTGTCTCATGTTCCTAGCGGATGCTTTTCTACCTCGGATGGTGTGAACGTCCGGAAATCTATCGTCCGTTCCTGGGTTATTCCATCATTTCTCAGTCTTGTCGCCGGAGTTGCTTTCGCGTGATGAATCCGTTCCGTACATTCTTTGCGATGCTGAAGAATGGCCCGCATTCTGACTTCATTTGTCGCGGGCAATTACCGCACATCGTAGTTGTGGTGCTTGCGCTTCTGGGCTCTTCCTACGCCTCTGCAGCACCTGCGTTCACCGAAATCTCCGGGGTCGGACCAACCTCAACTTGGGAGTTCCCTGGCAAATCGGCGTTTCTTGACCGCATTGATCGATTGATCGAAGCGCGCACAACCGCCTCGCCCGTCATCCGTTCCCGGGTTCGTTACATCTGCCAAGATCCCGCCGGCAACAGTCAGGGCGCTGGCGGAGATGGACTGTCGCCTGCCACGGCGTTTCGCTGCAAAAACATGATGGATGTTCGCATTGTGGTCTTCACTGTGTTGCAAGCCCCGGACACATCGATTCTCTTTCGCTGCGGCGATACGTTCTTCGCCGCCCCTTCGCAAGAGTGGCAGGGACTGCCGCAGATGACTTTCGGCAGCTATTCCTTCGGCTCGTATGTCGACCCCGCCAGACCCAGTGTCGCCAAACCGCGATTACTCGGCTTCGTCCCCGTTACTGTCGACGATTCGTGGATCTACACCGGCCCAACTACGCGACAAGGATCCTACATCTTCGAACCGTACTGGGTTCGAACGCGGCCCGCAAGCACGGATCCCTTGACAGGATTTCGCGGCCTTCCGCTTCACAAGAACACCGACGCACTATTGGTGCCTTCCTTCACCGGAACCTTTGCCTGGAATCAATCCGCACAACAGCTCGCCATCAATTTCCCCGCCGGACACGATGTCGTCGAAGCGTGCATCGCCCGCGGCCCCGGAGTACTCGTATACAACGTCGACGACGTACGAATCGATGGCCTTGTCTTTGAGGGGTGGGGCATGGATTCACCCACCGGAACATTCAGCGCGATCACCTTTTATGGTTCGTACGGACAATCGCTCCACGTCAGCAATTGCGAATGGGGATGGACGGCTTACCACGGCTTTGCCCACATCGCCACCGATGGCGAAGGTGGAATTGCCACGCTGACAGACTGCACTTTCGGCCTGCACACTCAGCGCACGACCGCACAGGGAGGCGGTGGTGACGGCGCGGTTTCATTCGCCAATCGAGGCCAAAATGAATTCGTTCTCGTCAATTGTCGCGGCTTTGCCGGCGGACTGCGCCGCATAGCACAATCCGGCGCGGATTCGCAGTGGCTCGGCATGCCCACATACATCCACACCGCAGGCGAACAGCCGATCGGGCTGCATGTCCGAAAAGGGTGCACGTTCTCCAGCACGATCCCCGACCGCGCCCGCTATGTTGATTACAACATGGGCTCTGATGCGGTGGTCAATCTCCTTGGCCAGCGCGTCGCTGAGCCCGCCGATCCAACAGACATCCGCTCCTATCGCTCGTTCATCATCAACGAACGCGCGGATGTGGACTTTGGCCCAGCCGGCGGCTCGTGGCGTGGCGTGGATATCAACAGCCAAATCAATTTGACGGTCCAGAACGTGCCTCGCCCTTATCTCTGGGGTGTTGGCAACGCTTCGCCGCACGGCATCTCCATCAACCGAGATATCAACATCGCACTGCCTTTCGGGTTCTCCGGGCTCTTCGCGATGTCCGAGGTTCTCAACCCACACAAAACGATCACGCTTTACCAGCGCCTGCGCCTGACCGGCTTCCCCATTTCCACCAACGAAGTCTTTCGCGCTGAAGTGCAAGCTGCACGCCTCGCACTCACTCGCCACTACAACTGCATTTTCTCTAATGAGCTCAGCACGCAACAGGTCACGCTGAACTATCCAAACTCAGACCCTGATCTGGCCTTTGGCGGAGCCGCGGCGTGCGGCTACTTTGCCATCAACCCGTCCTTCTATTCCCTCACCCGTTCCCCGGTCGCCATTGCCTCAGCACCCGACTACCCCATCTCGCCCGAAGGACGCGACGCCATTCCCGGCCAGCTCCGCTTTGCCGGGACTCCCTTCATGGGATCTTCGCCCCAAGGACCAATCGTGGTGGAATATGACGCGCTTGGTCTGCCTCGCAGCTCATCGCCCACCATCGGTCCACTGGAAGCAACCTCACTCTTCTGTGCGGCCGATTTCAATCGTGATGATGTCGTCGACTTCTTTGATTATCTCGACTTCGCGAACGCGTTCGCGAATCAACAACCCGTTGCCGATTTCAACGCCGACTCCGTCATTGATCTCTTTGACTATCTCGATTTCGTCGCAGCATTTGCCGCGGGATGCTGATCCTTCGCAGCGATTGATCCATGGCGTTATTCTCGGACGTTGTTTCGCCGGTTTCCTGCACCTTTTCGCAATCGCCGGGGCATTCGGACGTTCACACATTCTTAACAATCTTGGCTGATGGCTGTCCCTGGGCGCGCCCCGGGCGACACTGCCAGTGGAGATCGTTTGAAAACGTCGTGGCGGCGTATCGCTCCGATACACCCTCGTGGAATCGCCCGACCCTGCCGGAGGCCTTGACCGCATGAATCCTCAGATTAGACGCACCTTGCTTTCCCTTGCTGTTGCGGCGGCGTGCACAAGCACCGCCATGGCACAAGACCTCTACGACACCACGGTGTTGCGCACCATGAATTTCCAGTTTCATGATTCCAACTGGGAGGCCTTGCTCCGCAGCAACTACGCCGCCCAAACCAACATCCTCGCCGATCTCACCGTCGATGGTGTCACCTATCCCAACGTCGGGGTCCGCATTCGCGGCAACACGTCCTACACCGCGCTTCCCTCCGGCTCGCAAAAGTTCTCCCTGAATGTCGAAGTCGACGCCGTCGACCCAGAGCAGGAGTTGATGGGCTATGGCTCCCTGAATCTCAACAACGGCTTCCACGATCCAACCTTCTGCCGCGAAGTTCTCTACAACAACTACGTCTCACAGTTCGTTCCCAATCCCCGCGCCAATCACGTTCTCGTCACGCTGAACGGTCAGAATTGGGGCGTGTACATCAACGTGCAACAGTTCAACAAGACCATGCTTGCACAAGGTTTCTCTGACACCACTGGCCTGCGCATCAAGTGTGCCAACAACCCCAACGGCCCCGGCCTGCGCTACAACGGCAACACTGCGGCGGGCTACACCGGCTATGAAATCAAAGACGCTGGCGGCTTTGCTGACCCGTGGGTGCCTCACATCGCCGTGTGCAACGCACTGACCAACGGCGCCACCGCGACGTGGCAAACCAGCATCGATCCGATTTTCGCCGTCGATCCCTCGATCTGGTCGGTCGTTCTTGAAAACTATCTCACCGACGATGACAGCTACATCAATAAGGGCGCGGATTTCATGACCTACCGCAACCCAACGGATGGCCGCACCTTCCTGCTGCAGACCGATGCCAACGAAACCTTTACCCAAACCACCTGGGCCATCAATCGCAACTTCACGCAGACAACCAAGCCGGTGTTGAACCGCGTGTTGGGCGTCGCCGAACTTCGCCAGCGTTATATGGCTCACTACCGTACGGTCAAAAACGACCTCAACTGGGCCTATTTCGAGCCCCGCGCCACCGCGCTGCGCAACCTCATCGACGCTGCCGTGCAGGCCGATCCTAAGAAGCTCTACACCCACACTCTTTTCCAGAACAACTTCACCAGCAGCGTCACTTTGCCATACTCCGGCCCCGCTGGCGGCACTGTTCCTGGTCTGCAACAGTTCGTCAACGAACGCCTCACCTACCTCAACAGCCAGGCAGAACTCGTTGCCCAGGGCCCCACGATTTCCAACGTCTCACACTCTCCGACCAATCCCGATCCCACCAACACCGTGACGATCACTGCCGCGGCCGCCGCCAATGGCAGCGCGGTTTCGCGCGTTGATCTCTACTACCGCCCATCACCCAGCGGCACATACCAGCGCATTCAGATGACGAGCAACGGCAACGGCACCTACTCCGTTGTTCTTCCCGTCGCTGGCACCGCAGGCAAGCGCGTTCCCTACTACGTCTCGGCAACTTCTTGCAACACCTACTCCTCCCTTTCCTTCTCTCCGGCCCGCACCGAGTGGGCGCCGCTGCAGGTCAATTACAACTTCGGCGCCACCGGCGGCATGCGCATCACCGAGTGGATGTACTCCGGCACCAGTGGTGAATTCATCGAGTTCACCAACGTCTCGACCACTCCCGTCGATATGACTGGCTGGAGCTTTGACGACGACCACGCCACGGCTGGCGCGTTCTCACTCAGTGCCTTCGGAGTGGTTCAGCCCGGCGAGTCGGTCATCGTGACCGAAGCAACCGAAGCGACCTTCCGCGCCGCGTGGAATCTTGCCCCCACGGTCAAGGTCATCGGTCAGCTCGGCGCTGTCGGCGTGGGTGGCAACAATCTGGCCCGCAACGACGAAATCAATCTCTACGACAACACCAACACTCTGAAGGATCGTCTCAAGTTCGGCGATCAAACCTTCGCTGGCACCATCCGCACGCAGAACTTCAGTGGCCAGCCGCCGCGCATAGCCATCGGCCAGGACAGCGTGATTCCCTGGGTCCGCTCGGCCCTGGGCGATGCCTTCGGTTCCTATGCCGCAACCACCGCCGAACTCGGCACACCCGGCTTCTACAACTGGCGCAATCCCAACTGCCCCGCCGATTTCAACGCCGACGGCACACTCGACTTCTTTGACTATCTCGATTTCGTCGCCGCGTTCAGTGCCAACGCCGTCACCTCTGACTACAACCTCGATGGTGTCATCGATTTCTTTGATTACCTCGATTTCGTCGCTGATTTCAGCAACGGCTGCTGATTGCATCAGGTCTGAAAAGAGCACTCGCCCGCGAGCAAACAGTGCTTGCGGGCGTGTGTCTTTTTGCAATCACCTCGCTCAGTTCACGCCGCCAGACAAGATCATCTGCTTGTCATGCTCGATCTTGAATGAGTACTCCAACCCAAACTCATTGGTCCCGATCGCACTGGCTGGCACCGACACCTCCCAGCGCAACAGGCCAGACTTGGCCTTGTTCTTGGCATATTCCGGATCTTCAGACAATCCTGTGATCACACCCGGCGTGATCGTCAAATCCTTGCTGGGCGAGAGGGGTAAGCGATCCTGCAATCGCACCTGCGCCGGTGTCGTGCCGAAATTCTCCAGCCGCAGGCGATACGCCACGTTGATCACGCGATTGCCACCCTGCGTGCTTTCCGTCCGCTCCACCAGATCTCGATACGCCCGCAGCGAGGAATCGATGCCAAATCCCACAGTGAAATGTTCGCCAGCGGTGATCGTCGCCATGTCGCCACGCCCGACAAACGCGCCATCGGCATACGTCGTCAGTGGCCCGGCCAGCAGCACCATGTTGCTGCTGTTGGTCACACTCGCCTCGTCATACACATACGACGTCAGCGCCGGGCTCGCCACCTTGGCAAAGCTCGCTGGCAATTTCGCCGCCGTGATCTGCACCAATTGATGATCGTCGCGGCTGGGCACGCTGATCTTTCCCGGCAACGCGTACGTCACGCTCAATCCCTCACTTCGCGCCGGCTTGATGGCGTCGCCCTTTCGCAGAATGCTCCGACTCGCCACCAGATCCAGCAACTGGTCATCCGCCGCGGCAAGGTTGATGTCCTTTGTCAATCTCACCTTCAACTCCGTGGCCTCATCACGCCACTGCCCGAATGATCCGCCTCCACCCGGCATTCCCGCTGTCTGCGCACGAGTTTGCGACGGCACACCTTCCGGCCTTCCCGGCGCGCGGTTCATCGCCTCGTTCAACATCGCCTGCTTATCACGCAGTTCTCTCTTGGCATCGTCATAGCTCTTGCTCATCAGTTCGCGTGTCCGCGCCACCTCCGCATCCGCCTGCGGGTTTGCAAGCGCCAGCGTCATCGGCAGTAATTTGGGCCCATCCGAAGCCAGTGATGGCGTCGCCGTCGACAGCGTCAGCGATGCATCGCTCCAATCCTCGCCGGAAAGCTGCGTGATATCGGCGAAGTACTCCAGTTGAACCGTCTTGTCGCTGTTCTGCTGCGACCGTGTGTCCCGCCGCGCCACATAGCTGGGCGACCACGTCGCGTTGTTGACGATGTAGTACAGGTTCACTCGCCCGCCTGCGCTGGCATCCTTATTCAGCGTGATCACCGCTTCGTGCATGGTCTTTGACGAGCCAACCGTGACAAGCTGCCGCTCGCGCGTCGCCTGGGCCAGTTGCTGCTCCAATCCCTGCTTCTCCGCCGCCAGCGCCAGCTCACGTTCGGCAAACTTGGCCCGCTCACCCATGATAAATGTCGAGATCTCCTGCACCGTCTTGGCATTCAGCACGCCGGATTTGAACTCCGTCGCGGCAGTGGGGGCCACAAACCCCTGCAATGACTCCACATACTTCTTCTGCTCTTCGATCAATCCTGCCTGCCGCGCATTGGCGGTGAGCTTCCCCTGCAATTCAGAAATCTTGGCATCCAGCGCCCGCACATTCTCATTCACATCCGCCACCACCGGCCGGGCTCGGTAGCGAACGCTCTGCACCTTGGCCCCGCTCAGCCCCTCGGCAAACAAGCTCGCCGGCTCGATCGTCGCGGGCAATTCCGTCACCACCAGTTCCACCAGCCCGCGTGCCCCCCCCCCACCGCCCCCCGGAACCTCGATACCCCGCATCACCATCGCCTGACCCCGATACACCGTGACCGCCTCGACCTTTCCCTTGGATGTCGGCCCTTCGGCCCCCCACGCCCCCATCGCCACGCTGCACATCTGCCCACACACGCACACCAAAACCGCCGCCAACACCATCGTCTGCTTGCTCGCCATGACCATTCTCCTGGGCACCCATCGCCCGACACGCCGACACGCTCGCGGCACGGGTGCACAGAAACCTACTCGCCACCACCCCTCTGGTTGGTCACCTTTCGGTAACAGCGCGCTCAGTCATCGATATGTTCTCGAACTCCGGTCTGTTTTTCAGCCTTCTCAAACGCTTCTTCAATCACTCGCTCGTCATCATCCGACATGGTGAGAGATTGGCGATACTCAAGTGCTTCTGGATCTGCTTTGTAGACAACCTCTCCGTGTTGCTGTTTCACCAAGTCGACGATCCGATCCAGGTCAACACGGAAATACTCCTTCCGGAGGTTGACGCGATTGACTCGGTGTTTCTGAAGCGCCTTGTGTAACGCGTTCTCCAGCTTTGGCGCGTCGTCGCACGCAATCATCAGGTGAACATCGAATGGGAACGGCACGGATGCGTCGCCTAATTCCGAAACACGGTCCAGTGGTTCCAAGCGGCGTGTCATACCAACCTTGTACACGCCTTCGCCCATCGTGCCGATGTTCGAGATGACGTATATGTTGCCTGCTTTGGTGAGTTCTGCCATGGCCTTGGCCCTGACACCGCGCGCTTCGGCCTCTGCCAGACGCGCCTGAAGCCGCTGAACCTCCTCGTTGTGCTGATTCCCCGCATCGCGCAGCGCTTTGGCGAGCGCTGCTTGAACTGCCGCACGCTCTCGCTCAAGCTGTTGTAGTTCTTTTTCGATCTCGCGTTCGCGTGCTTGCTGCTCGCGAATCTCGGCCTTGATGCGTGCCTGCTCCTCTTTTTGCAGCGCGATTCGGACCTCTTCTTCAAAATCCGCTTTGAGCTTTGTCAAAAGTCGGTCTTCTTCCGCCTTCGGAACGTTTGCTCCAATTTCGCGGCACCATTCGATGACGTCGGTCAATTTCTGCCGACACGACGTGTAGTTGTTTGAAGAGATCGTCTTTGCAAGCCACTTCTCAACGTCGGCAAGGTATCGCGCGGCCAGTTCATCCGCTCGCTTGCCAAGAATTGTTTGCTGTTGTTTCGTGTCTCGCACATCCTGCGCGAGCTTTCGGTTGTGAATCATCGATCGAGAAAGCTCTTGCCTCGCCAACCGGTATGCCTCTATTAACTCCTCTTTGCGTGATTTTTCTGACTCAAAACGGAATCGCTCTGTTTGAAGTTCCGTTCTGGCGCTCTGTAGAGATGCCTCTTGTTGCGTGGCGGTGACGCGTTTTTGCTCTAGTTCGAAATATGCGTTAGCCAAATCTTCCTTGAAAGACGCTTCTCTTTTCAAGAAGTCTTTATGCTTGGCCTCTGTGGCAGCCGTCTGCTCGCGCTGCTTGGCAAACAGTTCTTGATTGGATAGCTGTTGCGCTTCGACGGCCTTCCTTTTCTTGTCGCCGAGAAAATACACACACACTCCACCAAGCACGAAAGCAAACACTGCAAGAATGAGATAGAGCATTTAATCTCCCGCCTCGGTGGTATTGGTCGAACTCAGCCAAAGGTGTTGGGCTGGCTTCGTGCATGTTGAACATTCATCGATTGTCATCGCCTCGAAAAGGTCGCGTCGAGTCTCGACCCCGCACGTCAGACATCGCATTTTCGCGACTCTCTTGTTTATGGTTAGCTGGTATGTGGTCTGCTGACGCTCGCCAAACTGCTCAACGACTCCCAATGAAATCAGGTCGTCGATGAGCCGCTTGGTCCATTCCGTGCTCTTCTGAAGTCTGGTTGATAGTTGTGTGATGTCTTTTGATTCTCCGTCCTCCAGAATCGACCAAAGGTCCACGACTATCGCAAGTCGAGCGAATGACTCGTTGAGTTCAGCGGCGAGGTCCGCATCAGCAACCTTGTCAATCCGCTTGTTGTCTTTCAGGACGGTGGAAAGTTCGGCGAGGGCCTCGGATTCGATGAGGGCTGGGGCCCAGCGCAGTGCCCATTGAATCGTTCTTACATGTTTGAAAGTCTTGCCCTCGTAACGCACCTCAAATTGCATCATGCCGCTAATGTGCTCCCAACTTTGCCGAGCATGGCTCATGGCTTCTATGAAGTCGCCTCGGTCTGCCGCTTGAAACATGAGAGTTTCGTACTTTGAGTACTCCTCGCTGTCGCGTTGTAGTTCCGCCTTGGTTGCCACACGCCACCTCCCTTTCACTTTCCAACCCCAGATTACCGCCCCACAAACCCGCCGTCGCTTCCCCTTGGCGCTTTATTTGCGTCGCAGGTACTCCAACCTGACATACTGCTGTCAGGTTCAGTGCTTATTCGGACGCTTTTTCGACTGCTGGGTTGTCGGCTACTATGCCCCTCGCACACCGCCCCGGACGACAGCCCGGGTTTGGAGATTGGTCGATGCTTCCTAAGCCCCCGCCGCGTGACGGCACCATCGGGTTCTTGTACCTCCCCCCATACCGCATTCAGGGCGTTTCCATCGCTGGCGAGGCGACTTGCATCCAGGTTCCCGAGCTCGACATCTGTTTCGATATGGGTCTGTGCCCGCGCATGGCTTTGGCTTCCAAGATCTGCGCCATCTCCCATGGTCACATGGATCACATCGGCGGCCTGGCATATTGGTGCAGCCAGCGCAAGTTCCAGGGCATGGGCGTCGGCAAGATCATCTGCGATGAGCGCATCGCCCCCGCCATCGACAAGATGATGGCCGGGTTTGTCGATCTGGAACGCCAGCGCACTCCCTACGAACTCATCAAGGTCCAGCCCGGACAAGACCTCCAGATCAAGAACGGCATCTTCCTCCGCCCCTTCCTCACCGAGCACACCGCCCCCAGCATGGGCTACTCGCTCATCGAGAAGCGCTCCAAACTCAAGCCCGAGTTTCTCGACCTTCCCCAGGAAAAGCTCCGCGAGCTCAAAGATCGTGGCATCGAGATCACCCGCACCCTCGAAATCCCCCTCATCGCCTATGTCGGCGATACAGCACCGGGCCCACACCTGATCCACGATGACATCCGTAAGGCCCAGATCGTGCTGGGTGAGTGCACCTTCTTTGAGCCCGATCACAAGGACCGCGCCAAGATCGGCATGCACATGCACGTCAGTGATGTCGCCGAATGGCTCCGTGTGCTCGAGTGTCAGCACCTGATCCTCATCCACGTCTCGCGCCGCACCGATATGCAGGCCGCCCGCAAGCACTTCGTGCAGGCCGTGGGCGAAGAGGCCGCTTCCAAGGTCCTCTTCCTGATGGATCACAAGACCAACCGACTCCGCTACGAGAAACAACTCGCCGAGGCCGAGGCCCTCGCCGCCGCTCACGCCGCGGCAAGTGGCAAAAAGCAGTACCCGGATGTGCAGGTCGAAGCCGAAGACGACCAGTGATCAAAAGCACACCAACCTGCCGCTCGTGGTGTCACACGCGGCAGGTCGGTGATGTGCATGGTTCTTGTATTGATTTCAGATCAGTGAATGATGTTGGCGTAGAGGTCGGTCGAGCGGCTTAATAGGCAAAGTTCGAGAAGTAGTTGGCGGTAGTGAAGTTGCCGGGCCCGACGATGACGGGAGCCATTTCGTTTCCAGCGGCGATGCCGCCGTAGTTGGAAATGGTGTTGGCGCGAGCCGTGTTGCGGATGATAAAGTTATCAGTGCCGTCAACCCACAGGCCCCAGTCATTACCGGTCATGTCGTTGTTCTCAACGCGGTTACCATGCCCCTGGATCCACAGCCCTGCAGAGTCGCTCGCCGCACCGTTGAGCCGCAACGTGTTGGAAGCGACAGTGCACGTTGAGCCCACGCGAACCCCCTGCCCGGTGTTGCTGAGTGCAAATGAGTTGGTCAGCGTGGAATGATCGCCGATGTCGAAGCCGCGCCCACTGGAGCGGGCGGTGCAGCGGTCGATGGTGACACCGGAGGTGAACTTGAAGCCGTAATTTGTGCAGTTGACGGCTGAGCAGTTCTCCAGCCGGACGCCGCTGGCTGTTGTCTCGAATCCAATGTCGCTGCAGTTGGTCGCGGTGCAGTTGGTAAGCACGCAAGAAACATCAACGTCGAATCCGCTCGTGCAGCCATCGGCAAAGCAATGGTCGAGGATGCACGCTCCGGCGATGCCAAACCCGCTGCCCGACTGGGATGCCACGCAATTACGAAGCACGAAACCGCCTCCGGTGCCAAAGCCAGAGGCTCCCGCGTTACTGAGTTGAACGCCTTCAATCAAACCCTTCGATGCACTGAAGAGCCGGATGCCAGTAGAAGACATGTTTTTAACAAAGCCGTTCTTGATGACGATTCCCGAGATCGAGGTCGTCGACTCGATCGCGTGAGTCCCTCCGGAGATAGTGAAGCCGTTCAGATCGATGGTGACGTTGCTCGCCGTGATGAGGATGCCAACGGTCGTGTGGGTGATGTTGCCCGTCAGGTAGTACGACCCCGGCTGCGAGATCACAAACATGGCGCCAGACTGTCCGGGCGTGTTCGTCGCGTTGATCGCCGTCCGCGGCTCAACCTCAGAAAGCGTCTTCATCGTCGCCGTGATCGGGCCCGGAGGAGGATTCAATGGCCCCGCCATCGCTGCCGAAGCCGCGGCCACCATCATCACTGTTACAAAGGTCTTACGCATCATGGGTCGTCTCCTGTGTGTACTGATTTGTTTGTGAGCCCGGGCCGAATGTGCTCTCTTGCTCATTCGTCACCCAAACTCCCAAGACAGTGCGACGACAACCGACAACAAAGCTAGAAAATGGGGTTCTTTCTGTATCAATCGCAAGATTGATCATCCCCGCCCACAGAGCATTCGCCAAAAACACACAAGCCCGCAGAGCGAAGTGTGTCGCCATGCGGGCCTGGTGGTTTGAGGGGCGTTGTTCAGATTCGCATCAATACAGAATGTTGGCGAAAGGATCAGTCGTGCCCAGCCCGCCGCCACTGTTGCCGTTGATCGCCGCACTCGATGTGCCAGTGACAATCGTGCCCACGCGGCTTCCTGCCGCAACATACATCGCTGTCGTGCAACCACGCAGGGTGTTTGAAACAATGTAGTGGCTGGTGGTGACAGATGAGATGCCTGTGGCCATGCGGGTGATCTGGTTGTCCTGCACCTTGGCACCGTTGGTGTCCTGAATCTTGATGCCGATGGTGTTGGCGACAAATGCCGGATTGGTGATGCTGTTGCCACGAATCAGGCACTCGCCACTGGCGAGAATGCCGATGACGGAACTGTTCGAGCAGACCGAGTCCAGCACGCTTCCGCTATCGATGACCACGCCAAGGCCGTTGGAGTCAGACGTGAAGTTGCTGACCAACCCGGTTCCAATACTCGCACCAGCACCGGCGTTATACGAGGCGGTACAGTTCTTGATCGTCGCGCGGCGGACCGAGAACCCGTCAGCGGTATTGCGAATAGCAACACACCCTTCGATCAGCATGTCGTTGAGGCCATCAGACCACACGCCGCCACCATTCTGAATGAACTGGCAATTGCGAATCGTGCCGCCCGTGACGAGAGTGCCGTATGAGCTGCATCCCTCCACCACGACATTTTCAATTACAGCGCCCTGATTGCTGCTCGGAGCATGAATCAAAGAAATGCCCGTCGAGTCCGTATTCACGATTCTTCCGTTGCGAATCGTCGGCCGATTCACTGTGTACCCGTACACACCGGCTCGCGATCCCGTGAGCCCCTTGATCGTGAATCCGTTCAGATCCACCGTCACGTCGCTCGCCGCGATCTGCACGCCGTACTTGCTCGCCTCGACCGTCACATCACTGCTCAGGTAATACGAACCTGGCTGCGAAATCACGAACATCGCGCCAGCGTTCCCCGGCGTGTTGGTGGCATTGATCGCCATCCGCGGCTCAACCTCAGCCAAGGTCTTCATCGTCGCCGTAATCGGGCCCGGAGGAGGATTCAATGGCCCCGCCATCGCCACAGTCGCGGCAGATGCCAGCACCATCATCGACAAGCCGAGGTTCCTGATCTTCGTGTGGCGGTTCTTGTTGACATGCAGCTTGAGGTTCATGGGCTTCTCCAGAAAGAACTGAGTTGGCCCAAAGCCGAATCCGCTCCCTCGCGAATCCACCACTCCGGCACCGCAACTAATGCGACGCCATCTCCCGTCGTGGCTAAACCCCGCTGCACAATCACGCCAAGAACCACTTATCGGGTCCGGCAATCACCAGTCAAGGCCTCTTTTCTGCCCCGTCCTCCCACTCACCTGCCACCTACCAAACTCACCAAAACCCGCTATCCTGACCCCTTGCCCGCTGGTCAGATCTGGTCGGCGGCAAATGCAGGAGTTCAAAAGCCCATGTCCACCGGACCAGTTACCTCCAGCGGTGATGCTTCCGCCCCCGTCTATTCACCGCCGCCCTCCGTCAACGCCAAGCAATTGCTTGGCCACCCGATGGGCCTCTTCCTGCTGTTCCTCGTCGAGATGTGGGAACGCTTCTCCTACTACGGCATGCGCGGCTTGCTCGTCCTTTATCTCATCTGCGTCGCGGGCGTCCATCAGTTGAAGCCGGGAAACTATGTCAACCAGGTCACCGTCTCTGAGGTCGTTGCCGGTTCTTCCGGATCGTCTGAATCGATAGCTGGCTCGCAAACCTTGAACTACCAAGCAGTCGTTGGTGGTGCGTCCGCGGCTGATACTGCGCTGGTTCCAGCCAGTGGCAAGCCCACTTTCATCCTGCAGCGCTTGAAGAAGGTGCCTAATAAGGATGACCCGAACGCCTTTGACTGGGAACCGGATGCTGCAACATCAGCTACCAGCAACGTGACCATGGTGGTGTCGGGCAACAAAGCGGAGAACGTCACCAACAGCGAAACCGCTTTTCGCATCAGCAACCCGACCGACAAACCCATTAACATTCGTGTCGGCGTCAAAGCACCGGAAAAGGATGGCCGCCGCTACCTCGTTCTCAATGGTTCACCCAGCGAATTGTCCGTTGAACTCAAGCCAGACGCACAGCTGAAACCCGACGAAAAACCCTTTGAAGTCGTCGTTTCCAGTCCTCATGACAGCGGCCGCGCCTGGACAAAGAAGGAAGCAAACACGCTGTACGGCTGGTACGTGGGGCTCGCCTACCTCTTCCCCATCTTCGGCGGCATCATCGCCGACAAACTCATCGGTACCCACCGATCCATGCTCGTCGGCGGCCTCCTCATCTCACTGGGACACATCGTCCTAGGCATCAGTGGCATGGGCGATCTATCGCAGAATGCAAGTGGCCTCGCGATCTTCATGGGCGGCCTGGCCCTCATCGTCTGCGGCACTGGCCACTTCAAGCCCACCGTCTCCGTCATGGTCGGCCAGTTGTACGGCACCGGTGACGCTCGCCGCGACGGTGCCTTCACCATCTTCTATATGGGCATCAACCTGGGTGCCTTCCTCTGCGCATTCGTCTGCGGCACGTTGGGAGAGAAGGTCGGCTGGCACTGGGGCTTCGGCGCAGCTGCTGTCGGCATGATTCTCGGCCTCGTTCTGTACACCCTCGTGAAGCCAATTCTCCTCAAAGGCATCGGCGAAGCCCCGGCCCACGTCAAGAGCCCATTCGGCGCCACAGTCCTTTTCTTCATCGGTTCGATTGTGCTCTCCGCGATTTTCGCACTCGCATATCAGGCGGGCGTGATCACCCAAATCGGCGGCTTGATGACGAAGATAGGAGACGATGGCACCCTCCGCATCGCCGTCCCCGCCACGCTCATCGTCGGTATCCTCGCTTGGGTCGGCTGGTTCCTCGCTCAGAATCGCCCCGAAGATCGCGGTCCCGTTCTCAGCATCTTCATCTTCATGGCATTCAACACCTTCTTCTGGTGCGCCTTTGAACAAGCCGGATCGTCAATCAACATCTTCACCGATCAAAACACAGATCGTCACATCGCAGGAGCGAATTCCTTTGAAGTGCCCACAACCTGGTTCCAATCCGTCAACGCTGGGCTGATCTTCATCCTCGCACCCATTTTCGCCATCATCTGGACCAAATTGGGCAAGAAGAACCTCAACCCCAGCCAGCCAGTCAAGATCGCGCTGGGCCTCATCTTCCTTGGCCTCGGCTACATCTTCATGGTTATGGCGGGCATGACGGCAAATGGCGGCGCCAAGGCCGGCATGCTCTTGATTTTCCTCACCTACTTCTGGCACACCGTCGGCGAACTCTGCCTCTCTCCCACCGGACTCTCCTACGTCACCAAGACTGCGCCCATCCGATTCATGTCACTGCTCATGGGCATCTGGTTTGTCTCGTCCTTCGTCGCCGGTCTGGGTGGCGGCCTCATCGCCGCTCAAGTCGAAGCCATCGAAAAGGGCCAAATCAAACTTCCCTGGAGCTTCGGTGGCCAGGCCGACTTCTTCTTCCTCTTCGTCGTCACCTCCATCGGCGCCGGAGTGGTAGTGCTGCTTCTCACACCGGTGCTCAAGAAGCTGATGCGCAACCCCAACGACTGATCGCCCGTGTCCGTCTCCTCCACACTCGCACCCTTCGGCACCAGCATCTTCGCAGAGATGACTGGTCTTGCCATGCGCCATCAAGCCATCAATCTCTCGCAGGGGTTTCCCGATTTCGACGGCCCAGACTTTCTCAAAGAGTCCGCCATCGCCGCCATCCGCGCCGGTCACAATCAATACGCCCGCTCTTTCGGCGTCCCCGCCCTCAATGCCGCCATCGCCCGTGATTTCACCTCGACCGGTGGCTACCTCATCCCCGAGCCCGACACCCACATCACCATCACCAGCGGCTGCACCGAAGCCCTCCCCGCCACCATCCTCGGCCTCATCAATCCCGGCGATGAAGTCATCCTCATCGAACCCTTCTACGACTCCTACCCCGCCTGCATCGCCCTCGCCCGCGCCACGCCGCGCGTGTTAACACTGCGGCCTGATGACGCTGGGAGTTTCGCCCTCGA
The DNA here is from genome assembly GCA_964441555.1 of uncultured Phycisphaeraceae bacterium. Taxonomy (GTDB): domain Bacteria; phylum Planctomycetota; class Phycisphaerae; order Phycisphaerales; family UBA1924; genus F1-120-MAGs238. The sequence continues at coordinate 45,266 of CAYTYD010000001.1, forward strand.
CACCACAGAACTCGAAGCCGCTTTCACACCCCGCACCCGCGCCATCCTCCTCAACACGCCGCACAACCCCACCGGCAAAGTTTTCTCGCGCGCTGAACTCTCTCACATCGCCGCACTCTGCATCAAGCACAACGTCCTCTGCATCGTCGATGAGGTCTACGAAAAGCTCGTCTACAACCCCGCCCTCCCACACCTTCACATCGCCTCATTCCCAGGCATGGCCGAGCGCACCGTCACCCTCTCTTCCCTGGGCAAATCCTTCAGCGTCACCGGATGGAAAATCGGCTGGGCCATCGCCCCGCCGCACCTCACCGCCGGTGTCCGCGCTGCTCACCAATTCCTCACCTTCGCCACCAGCACACCCATGCAGCACGCCGCGGCACACGCCCTCACCTCCCCCGATGGCGCTGCATACCTCTCATCCCTCATCTCCCAATACGCCGCCTCGCGCGATCAACTCTCTGCCGCACTCACCGCCGCCGGGTTCATCCCCCATCGCACCGATGGCACCTACTTCATCATGGCCGATGCCTCGCGCGTCATCGCACGCCTCGCCGCCCGCCCCGGCCACACCCACATTCAGGATGACATCACCCTCTGCCGCTGGATGACCGAACACCTCAAGGTCGCCGCTATCCCGCCCACCGCCTTCTACATCAACAAAGAACACGGCAAACACTTCGTTCGCTTTGCCTTCTGCAAAAAGCCCGAAACCCTCGCCGCCGCGGCAGAGCGGTTGAAGGGGCTTGTGTGAAACAAATTCCGGGGCTGGTTTCCTGTATCTCTCGCCCGCGGGGCGAATGAGAATTGCCAGAGGTGAAGCGAGCCGCGACGCGGCGAGCAAACCCCTGGACAGTGCCCCATCTCACCCTCCGCCCTTTGGGCAGATGGAACTCTGCACCTCTCTTGCCCAATACCCGGTAGGATCATGTCTCCGGAGGTTGTCTCATGGCTCACCAATCCCCTTTCACACGCTTCCCCGCTCTCATGATCTTGGTGGCCGGGCTCGCGGCACCCAGCATCGCCTTCACCGATGACCCCGCACCCGCGGATAAGAAACCCGCCCCCAAAGCCCCCATCACCAACGTCGAGCTCGAGCGCATATTTTCTCTCAAGGAAGTCGCCGACCCCATTCTCACCATCGACCCCGCTTCCGACGAATACTCGGATCTTCTCCCCATTCTCAGCAAGATTGGCACCGCCCGCGTCGTTCTCCTCGGTGAGCCCTCGCACGGCGATGGGGCCACCTTCCTCGCCAAGTCCCGCCTCATCAAATTCCTCCATCAACGTGGCGGGTTTGATGTCGTCGCCTTTGAAAGTGGTCTCTACGACTGCAAGCGTGTCAACGATGGCTTCCGCGAAGAGTCCACCTGGTCCGATGCCACAAAACGAGGTGTCTTCGGCATCTGGTCGCAATCCGAACAGTGCCGCCAGCTCTTCGAATACATCATGGACACCCACTCCGGCGCATTCGCCAAAGAACATCCGGGCCTGCAACCCCTCACCCTCGCCGGCTTCGATAGCCAGTTCACCGCCGTCATCCGCAACTCTCCCTTCTTCGAAGACCTCGAAGAGTTCTTCATCCGCGCTGGCGGCGTCATCACCGCCGATCAGGCCGATCGCCTGACACAGCTCAAAGTCTGGCACATCGAAAGCAACTTCAAACCCCTTGAATACGACGAAGAACAACTCTCCGAGGAAGACCGCGAAGTCCTCGCCCGCGCCCGCGCTGCAAATCGTGAACAGACCAAGGAGCTCCTGGAAAATATCGCTGACGTCGTCGCCGCGATGGATATCGATCTCAAGCAACCCAAGAGCAAGCTCCTCACCGCCCATTCGCCGCAACAGGTCGCCTTCACCCGTCAGTGCCTCCTCTCACTCGCCGCGTACACCCGCCAGGTCGATCGCGCTGGCACCAAGAGTGACACCGAAAAACCCGAGGAGAACAACCTTCGCGACAAGGCCATGGCCGACAACCTCCTCTTCCTCGCCAACACCATGTACCCCGGCAGAAAGATCATCGTCTGGGCCGCCAGCTTCCACAACGCTTGGGCCATCGAAGGTATTCAGTGGCAGGATGTCCCCAACGCCTACGCCAGCACCAAAACCATGGGTGGTTATGTCAAAGAGGCCCTCGGCACCGATGTTTACTCCATCATGTTCACCGCGGCACAAGGTGAAACCGGCCGCCCCTGGACCGGCCCCTCCCCTCTCGAAGCCGCCCCCAAGGGTTCGCTCGAATACCTCTGCAAAAAGGCCAATTTCCAGCACTGCTTCATCGACCTTCGCTCCATCAACCCTGATGAACACGCCAGCGCCCAGTGGCTCACCCAGCCCCTCGTCGCTCGCCCCCTTGGCTATTCACCCATGACCGCCGTGTGGACCGAGCACACAGATGCCTTCTTCTTCTCCCAGACCATGACGCCCAGCACCAAGGCCGCCATCGCTGAAGATGCTCCCAAGAAACCCAAGCAATCACAGGATGGCGACACCCCCGAAGAGAAGAAAAAGCCAAAGTTCTAAGTAGCGTCCGACATGGCCATGTATCCTTAATTCATGGCGTTCATTTCGTCGCAAACCTTCCCTTTTCGCTCAGGGCCCGGACAGATCCTCATCCGTTCCGCCCTTCCCGCCGATGCCGCCAGCGCACTCGCCTGCGCCCGCGAAATGTTCTCTACCTCCGACTACACCCTCACCAGTAAAGACGAATTCTCCGTCACCCTCGAACAGGAAACCGCACTCTTCACGTCCGTCGCCGATCATCCGCGGCAGGCCTTCCTGCTGGCCATCGACGAATCCGCACACGATGAGCATGGCCCCCTCGTCATCGGCCTCATGTCCATGTTTCAGAACACCGCCAAACGCAAACTCCGCCACACTGTCAATCTCGGCATGGGAATCCGCACCGCATATCGCGGCAGAGGCGTCGGCGATGCCCTCATGACCGCCGGCATGGCCTGGGCCCGCGCTCATCCAGATCTGCACATCGTCACGCTGGAGGTCTATGCCGCCAACACCCCAGGGCTCGCCCTCTATCGCCGCCACGGCTTCATCACCCACGGCTCACTCCCCGGCGGATTGATCCATGACGATCGCACCGAGTGGGACCAGATCCTCATGCACTGCCGCGTTGATCGCTGATCATCTCACGCGTTCCGATTCCAAGAGCACATACCGTGTTGCCGTGCCCGAACTCCCCGAAGTCCAGACCGTTCGCGCCACACTCCTCCCCACCATCCTCGGCGCACGCGTCGAATCCGTAGTCATCCATCGTCCCGACATCATCACAGGCAGTTCATCTCCTGCCGCGCTCCTCGTCGGTCAGATCATTTCCGACACCGCGCGCCGCGGCAAGCAACTCGCTCTCATCGGTTCCGCCGGTTCGGTCCTCATCGTCCAACTCGGCATGACCGGGCACTTCTACGTCCCACCTTCCGATGCCGATCTCTCCCTCCCGCATGTGCACATCGTGTGGAAACTTCACACACCCAACCGCAAATCCGCGTTCCTTCTTTTCCGCGATCCCCGCCGCTTTGGCGAAATCACCACACTGACCGATTCAACCGCTCTCCACTCCCGCTGGTCCTCACTCGGCCCTGACGGGCTCGAGGTCACTGGCGACCACCTGCACAACACCCTCCGTCATTCCACCCGCCCCATCAAGGCCGCCCTGCTCGATCAAGCCGTCGTCGCCGGTGTCGGCAATATTTACGCCGACGAAGCCCTCTTTGCCTCCCACATCCGACCCGCCCGCCGCTGCACTCGCATCAAGCCAGCGGAGTACCACGCCCTGGCACACGCCATCCGCACCATCCTGGCCCAGGCCGTCTCCCGCCATGGCTCCAGCATCCGCGACTATCGCGATGGATCTGGCCAACCCGGCTCCAACCAGAACCACCTTCTCGTCTATGGCCGCGCAGACCTTCCCTGCCTTGTTTGCACGTCGACGCTCAGGTCGGGGCTCGTCGCCCAACGCACCACCGTCTGGTGCCACTCCTGCCAAGTCTGACCTAAACCTACCAACCTACAAACTCCGCAAATCCTCCGCCTATCACAAGTTATTCACAATTCAGATTGTGCTCAGGCGATTCGCGGCACGCGTCCCGTTGACTCAGTTGCGCCCGTGCCTCTCTTCCTTCCTATACAGAATAGAAAACTCGTAGTCCTAGTAGCAAGCGCTGGCGGGTTGTGGAGAAGTCCGCAACCGAGCCATAAGTTCAATCAAATCAAATACTTATGAACAGCATGCCAAGCTGCCAACTTGTCAGTTGCCTGACGACTGATGCGCTCGGACGCTGGCGCTTGGTCTTGCGCCAGAAATCGACACCCCGTCGAGGCCGAACAACTGCGTGTCGATCGCTCACACCCGGCGGGATATCCACCCCTTTTACACATTCGCTGTCAGTTAGCACGTTGCGGGTATCGATCAAAATTAGACAGACTTGGATAGCCGCAATTTGTCCTCAATCGACTTGATCACACCCCCCAGGTCATCATCTTGCGTCAATCTGGTCTCGATCATCCGCACCGCATGCATGACCGTCGTGTGATCGCGGCCGCCGAAGGTCAAACCCACTTCTTCCAACGAATGCCGCGTGTGCTTGCGAGCCAAAAACATACAGACTTGTCTAGGAATGGCCACCGACCTGTGCCGTCGCTTGCTCATCAACTCAGCCGGACGAACCCGATAGAAGGCCGCGACCGCATCCAGGATCATTTGAATAGACAGGTCGGTATGCTCATCTTGTCCGCGGTCTGCCAAGGCCTCACGCACGAGCTCAATGCTGAGGGGGCGTCCCTCAACAGCCGAGCGCATGTGCAGAGTGACAATGGTGCCTTCGAGCTCGCGGATATTGGTGTCCACCCGAGCCGCGATGAATTCGGCGACTTCTGGTGTCAGGTTGATGCCGCGGAGTTTGCCCTTGGTCTTCACGATGGCGACGCGGCTTTCGTAATCCGGCGCATCCATCTTGGCCACCAGACCACTCTTAAAGCGGCTCACCAGCCGGTCTTCCAGATCGGGAATCTCCTCCGGCGCGGCATCCGACGACAGCACAATCTGCTTGTTCATCTGATACAGCGAGTTGAAGGTGTGGAAAAACTCCTCCTGGGTCCGCTCGCGTTTGGCCAAGAAGTGGATGTCGTCGATCACCAGCACATCCAGATCGCGGAAACGATGGCGGAAATCACCCATCTGCCCTGCCTGCACCGCATCCATGAACTGGGTGATAAACCCGTCGCACGAGGTGTAATAGATGCTGGCACTTGGCTGAGCTTCGCGGATGGTCAGACAAATCGCCTGCAAGAGATGGGTCTTGCCCAGTCCGACGCCGCCGTGAATAAACAGTGGGTTATAGGTCCTGCCAGGTTTTTGTGCCACGGCGACTGCCGCGGCGTGCGCAAGGCGGTTTGACGGCCCTTGTACAAAGTTCTCAAAGCCGTAGTCGGGATTGATGACCAAGCCGTGATCACGAATCGGGGCTGAGCGCGGACTGGGCTCGATGTAGCCAGATTGCAGACTACCACTCGCGACTCGGTTTTCAGATTCGACCGGTGCATCGCGCAGTGGAGGTTCGCCTATCCCCTGATCGGCGGTCGAAGTTGGCGCCGACCGACTGGGCTTGGTCGATTTTCGGCCCGGTGTTGGAATGGAGGGTGCCGCGTCTGATGGACCGATAAATCGCACAGGTAGCAGGCGGCCGCTGACAGCAAGGGCAGCGTCATTGAAATGCTCGGAGCAGGAGCGTTGCAGGTAATCGCGATGATTGTCAGTGCCAGATCGGAGCCAGAACGCGCCGTCGGCGACGCCCACCGGCTCAAGTTCACTGAACCAGTGTCGATACGTGGGGGCGTGATGCTCTCGCAAATGCGTGAGCATGCCATCCCAGAGTTGACGATCGGGTTGGTTCATCGCGTCGGCAGGAAAAGAACACGAGAGAGAACATCCGCGATGGGAAAAGGTACCCCTACACACCGACGATTCGCCCAGGCAATGTGCTTGGACGATTCGCCGAATCCGTGCCACGCTCCGCCCACCCGCGTCGCGTGACCTCCTGCCAGATTCGGAACGACAACGGTACTTGACACCCAGCGTTGTGTCAACAGAAAAGTGCACACATGCCGATCAACCGCATCACTTGATCGGCGTCACGCCGGGAACCGGTGCGGGGAATGTTGGCGCGTTTGGTCCACCGGTTGGTCCAGCGCCCGGCGCGCCGTTCGCAGGCGCTTCGATGTCCTTGATCATGTCGGCGAGTTTGGGCACAAACTGATTGACCTTGTAATCCACCAGTGCGTAGGCCCACGGCGCGTGCTTGGCGTTGAAGACCTTGACCTCTTCTTCGATTTCCGCGTGGGTTTTCGGCTTGGGCTTGGTGACGTCTTTTTCCGCGGCCTCGGGCTGTGCCGCGGGATCAGGAACACCTGCGAAGTTGGTTGAGGCAGCGACCTTCATCCAGGTCTTGCTGTCCTGCTTGCCCAGCGTCACGGTGATGACCATCCCATCGAACATCTGGTAGGTGCAGGTGCCGACTGGTTCTTTGGCAAGATCAATCGTCGCGGCAGGTGCGACATCGGCCATATCGACAAATTCGACGGCATAGCTGGGCGTGGTTGCCGAAGTGGGAAACTTCAATTCCTTGCCGGCGGGCATGGATTCCAACGCATAATCGGTCTTGCTCGAATCGGCGCGCGAGACGGTGTAGGTTTCCGCAGGAACCTCTCCAGCCGCGGCACGCGCGATGGTCGCGCTCTTGAGGCGCGCGCGCTCGGTGGAAAAGACATCAGTCACCAGCCACTGTGCGGCGGCGACTTCTGGCTGCATCTTGAGATCAGAGAGATACGTCTGATTCTCACTGGCGCGGCGCAGAAAGACACCCTCGCCCGAGCGGCCATCCGCAGCAAACGCAAACTTGCCGACGATCACAGACAGTAAAGAAGAGTTTGCACCGTCAGACAGAGAGACGGACACGCCATTCGTGCCTGCGGATGGCGCATCCAGATCAAGCAGGGCGAACTTCTCCGGCTTGTCGGTCTTGGGTTCGATGAGCTTGGCTTCGGCGAGTGCGAGCAGCAGTTCCTTGATCTTGTCGCTCTTGGCCGGATACCCGCCGCGCGATTCGAGCTTCCACACCGTGGCATCACCGTCCTTGGCGCGCGTGAGGATCAGCGTGTCAGCGCCCTTGCGCAGCTCGATCATGGCGACATCGTTGATCCTCTCAGAGAGTGTCGGCACAAGCTTCTGTGCGCCCGACAACAAGGAAGCGGTGGGGGCGTTCTGGCGCGTGACGAGCAGTGCTCCGCCGCCGACAACGACGAGGGCACCAGCGAGAATGGCAAGAGTCTTGGCGTTCATGTTTGTGTGCTCAGAGAGTTGGGGGCTGGCTTACTCGGAGATCTTCACGCGGCGTCGGCTGACGCGATACCAGCCGATCGCCACGGCGATCAGCGCAACGATCGCAGGCACCAGACCAATGTTGATGATCTTCAGGTTGGTGCCAAGCTGCTCGACATCCTTGCTCAGGTTGAATTTGACGTTGCGAAGTTCTTTATTGGTGTCAGCGATGTTCTCGCGGAGGGTCTTGATGGTGGCCTGCTGTTCCGGGGTGAGAATGATGCCGCCATCCTTCTGATCCGGTCGTGCACGCTGAATCTCCTCGATCTTGCTCTTGGCCTGTTCGACCTTCTGCTGCAGGGCATCTTCCTCGGCGCGATACTTTGTTTGCGCGGCGGCCAGCATGTCGCGGACGCGCGTGAAGGGGCGGGCATATTCGCCACGAGCGCGGATGGAAATCAGATCCTGCGATCCGCCCAGGTTGTCCACGGTGTTGGACACAAAGTCGGCGTTGTCGCTGAACTTGCGCATCACAGGAATCTGGCCGAAGAGGCGATCTTCCTGCACGTAGAAACGATCATCGATGAAGTCGCAGTCGGCGATCAACACCACGTTGATGGGAGACTTGCTTTCGGCGAGGGCGGGCTGGGTGCTGGGCTCTTCCTTCTTTTCGACCGGGTTGTTGGGGTCCGGCGTCGCCGCGGGCTTGCCAGCGGGAAACGCGGTCTTGACTGCTCCGCTCAGGCGAGCGGCGATGGTCAGGCGGTTCTTTCCGGGCACATATTCGGCGATCAACTTCTTCGGATCTGGCATCATGCCAATCTTGGCGGTGTCGATGAGCATGGCTTCGTCAGTGCTCTGCACCAGTGGCGTGACCGTGACCCATGATCCTTCACCACGACCCGGCTTATCTTGAATGGAGCCGGCGGTGGCAAAGACAATCCGGTTGAGATTGCCGGTGATCAGATCGCCACTGACGAGGTTGGAGTCGGCGGGCTTTTCCTTATCCATGCGCATATCAACCCAGCCGACGTAGGGAACGGGCTCGCGCTGTCCCTGTTGGTTGACGTTGACAGCGCGCTTCAGATCGCCCACGAAGCGCGAATCGACGATCTCCACACCCCACGCATTCAGCAACTTATTCAGATTGCTTGCCTTGGGGGCGAGCATTGCCTCCATCTGGTTGCGGGCGTTCATGGGGATATCGGTTTCGCAGTAGGGATCGACGAGGGCGACCAGTCGTCCGCCGCGGAGCACGAATTGGTCGATTGCAAAGAGGGTCTGATCCTTGAAGTCCTTGGGGTGCACTAGCAACAGCACGTCGATGTCTGCGGGAATCTCGGTGGAATCCACGCCGAGCTCGCGCACTTCGTACAGCTGCCGCAGTTCGGTGATCACCTGTGAAGGACGTTTCTGCTCGGGGCGCTGAGTCTGGGGGTTCAACACGAATCCGCCAGCGATGTTCAAAGGCGAGATCAGGCCGATGGCCTTCTTTTTCGGATTGGAAAGCTGGTAGATGAGCTTGGAGACGTTGTACTCAAGAAAGCGCTCTTCGCTGGGGTCAAAGGCGGGAATCACCTGCACACCATCGATCGTGTTCTTGCCGACCAGGCCCATGAAGATGGGGTCGCGTCCCTGCAGGGGCACAAGGCCCGCGGCGGTGGCGCGATCTTCGTCCTCGCTGTATGGTGCGGGGTCGATGGTCTGCACGATCACTTTGCCAGCGCTTTGCCGCGAAAACTCCTCAAGCAGTTCGCGGACCCGCTTGCCGTAAGTGTTGTATGGCTCAACTCCGGCGACCGACTTCTCGCTGAAGTAATACGTCAGCGTGATGGGGTCGTCGGGATTTTTCGCGATGTTGCGTGCTCCGTCACTCAGCGTGAAGAGCTTGTCCTGCGTCAGGTCGACGCGGGCGCGGCGAACGCCCTGGCCCACCAGAATGTTGATGCCCAGAAACAGGGCGATCAGAATCACGATGGCCAGCAGTGCATTGAAGGAACGGTTCATGGAAGTACTCGCTCTGGTCCGTATGAAAGTCGTGAAAGAGAACGTGGCCGGTAAGACGGTGAAGATCCGCTCAACCCTTCTTGGCCTCGATCACCACGGCGTTGATGAAGAGAAAGACGCCGATCAGTGAGCCGAAGAAGACCACATCGCGGATGTCAATGACACCCTTGGAGATGGATTCAAAGTGTGTCAGGAAACTCAGGGAAGCCAGTGCGGACACGATGTTGTCGGGAAGCCAGCCGCGGAAGACCTTGAGCACGGGATCGAAACCAACCAGCATGAAGACAAAGCAGACCACGACGGCGATGACGAAGGCGATCACCTGGCTCTTGCTGATTGAGCTGATGCACTGGCCGATGGCCAGATATCCGCCTGCGAGCATGAGTGAACCCAGGTATCCGGCCAGAATCACGCCGTGGTCGGGCTTGCCCAGATATGAGACCGTGACCCACACCGGGAAAGTCAGAATGAGTGCCACCGCGGCAAAGGCCCAGGCGGCGAGGAACTTACCCAGCACAGCGCCACCCAGCGAAATGGGCAGCGTCAGGAGCAGTTCCAGCGTGCCGCTGCGGCGTTCCTCGGCCCACAGGCGCATGCTGATGGCGGGAATCAGGAACAGATACAGCCAGGGGTGCCAATCAAAGAAGATGCGTAGATCGGCATTACCATTTTCATACAGCCGGCCCAATTGAAACGTGAAGATGCCGGTGAGTAGCAGGAAGATGACGATGAAGACATACGCGACGGGAGTAGCGAAATACCCGGCCAATTCGCGGCGGAAGACAGCAAGCGTTCCTTTCATGCCGCACCTCCTGCCGCGGTGATATCTCGGAAGACATCATCCAGTCGTCCTGATTCCACCGTCATCTCTTTGACCTCCCAGGCCCTGTTACGCACCAGCTGTGACACGTCGCCCACGATGGATTTGCCACCCTTGGCGATGACGCGGCAGGCAACCACACCTTCCTCGGTGCCCTTACCTTCGACTTCGGCGACGCCCGCCACCTTGCGAAGTTCATCAAACACCATTACGCCCTGCGGCGGGCGAACCTTCAGGCAAACGGCGTTGTGCAGCTTTGATCGCGAAGCCAGCTTGGCCGGAGTCTCATCCGCCACCACGCGGCCGCGGGCCACGATCGCCGCGCGAGTGCACACACTTTCCACTTCTTCCAAGATGTGCGTTGAAAGGACGATGCACTTGTCTTTGGCCATGTCCTGAATCAAGCCGCGCACTTGGTGCTTTTGATTGGGATCGAGGCCATCGGTTGGTTCATCCAGAATGAGCACCGGGGGATCGTGGAGAATCGCCTGGGCCAGACCGACGCGCCGCTTGAAACCCTTGGAGAGTGTCTCGATCGGTTGCCGCACCACCGAAGCGAGCTGCAGGCGATCGATGACAAAGGCGGTGCGCTTGTGCGCGACATCGGATGACAGCCCGCGCGCCTGGGCGACAAACTTGAAGAGCCCTTCCGGCGTCATGTCGGGATAGAGGGGAGCACCTTCGGGCAGATACCCCATGACGGTTTTGACCGCCAACGGGTCTTTGAGGACATCGTGTCCGGCGACCAGTGCTGTGCCGCTGGTCGGGGTGAGGAACCCGGCGACCATCTTCATCGTGGTGGATTTGCCGGCGCCGTTGGGCCCCAGAAAGCCCAGCACTTCACCCTTGTCGATCTTCAGAGAGATCCCCTGCACTGCGACGAAGGAACCAAACTCTTTACGCAAAGCCTGCAACTCGATCATGGTCGTCGGCTCCTTGGCCTTGGCCGCCCATCGCGATCAGAAGCACTTGTCAATGCGGCACTTACGGAGAAAAACATCCCTCCGATCCATGCCGCCACCGCCAGGACTTGGTTGCCCAATTGTCCAGGGGGTTGTTATATGCAGGATGATGAGGATGCGCGCACGGGCAGATTCCGTCAGGCGTCGACTTGCTCACGCCAGTTGGCGACCCACTGCGAGGTTATCGGTCCAACGCTTCCGCCACCGATGGTTTCGCGCTCCAGCCGCGTGACGGGAAGGACGCCGAAGCTGGAGTTGGTGACGACGATTTCGTCGGCCTTGAGGAGATCATCTATGGAGACGAGCCGCTTGGTCACGGTCATCCCGGTTCCGGCGGCCCAATCGAGGACGTGCTGGCGAGTGATGCCGGGGAGGACGGGGGCGCGGAGCCGCACGCCGCCAGTACTCGTTCCACCAGATTCGGTTTCTTCGCCGCGAGCGATGGGCGTGATGACCTGACCGTCTTTGATGAGGATGAGATTCGAGACACAACCGCCGCAGAGGTGATTGGTGACGGAAAAGACCAGGGCCTCGCCAGCGCGTTTGGCGGCAGCTTTCTGAAGTTCACGCAGACGCGTCCAGTAGTTCAACGTTTTGTGCCCTTCGCCCTCGTCCAGCGGATTGGCACGGAAATCTGCGACGACAACGCTGATGCCGTTGTCATACATCTCGGCGGGGTAGGTGATGGCCGGCTGCGACACGACAAGCACCGTGGGGCCGGCGTTTTCGGCCTTGCCACCGGCGAGCAGATTCAGATCGCCTCCGGTCACAGTGAGCCGCACGCGCTGGCGAGGCGTGGCATCGCGCTCGACGGTGGCGACGACGGCCTCTTCGAGTGCGGCGAGGTTGAGCTCGCGCGTCAGGCCGAGCTCCTTGGCAGAGATGGCCAGCCGCGACAAGTGTTCATCGAGCCCGATGACGCGGGCTTCGCCGCCGGACATCACCGCCGTCATGGTTTCAAAGAGACCGACGGCGTGCTGCAATCCGGCATCGAATGCGGAAATGCGGGCATCGCCCGGAGCGAGAAACTCACCATTCACCAGCACAGTTGGCATGGGTCAAGGGTAAGACGATCGGAAGCGGCGTGCGCTTCATTTCGCGGGCTGATTGCAGTACGAGACCCACATCCGCCGCAGCACGCGCTCGAAATCGTGGCACCAGGCCTGCCCATTGCACAGCGTGGAGGCGAGCAGTTGTGGTCGAAGAGAGGAACGGAGGGTCGAACGACCCGGGGCGTCTGCCGCGAGCGCTGACGCGATCTGGTGATAGTGATCCTCGTCTTTGGCGATCCAATCCGGGTGGCCCAGGTGTGTGAGGAGAGAAACGCCGACGCGGCTGGCGTGGTTCTGCCCTTCCAGCACCACCACCGGCACGCCCATGAAAATCGCTTCGCAGGTTGTTGTCGTGCCGTGATATGGGAAGGTGTCGAGGGCGATGTCCATCTGTGAATACAGATCAAGATGCTCGCGCAAGCCGTCAGTGGCGGTGTGCAGCACAAGGCGGGAGGGATCGACGCCCGCTGCAGCAAAGCGATCGCGGGTGCGTTGCTGAGATTCAGGATCGTCGAGGCCAATGGTCTTGAGCAGCAGCCGCGAGCCGGGATGATCGTTGACGATGCGGGCCCAGCGCGTGACGGTTGAATCGCTCAGTTTCTGCAGGGAGTTGAAGCTGCCGAAGGTCAGCGGGCGGTCTGGCGCGATGCGTGGCTCAGGCGCGATATCTGGTGGTGGCGGGGCATAACAGAGAAAGCACCCTTCCATGCGTTCCAGCCGCTCGACGTAGTGCGGGTCTGTCAATCCGGGTGGATCGGTGATCGCATCCACGATGCGGTGTCCAACGGCAGAGAGGCCAGTGGAGTTTGGATAGCCGCAGTAGGTTGCCTGAACGGGCGCGGGTCGATTGTGCAGCGTGCCCATGCGGTGGCCGATGGTGTGCCCGTGCAGATCGATGAGGATGTCGACGCGATCATCCCAGATCTGCATCGCCAGCTTGTTGTCGCTCAAGGCGCGGCAGTCGCGCCACAGATCAGCGCTCTTCTTCAGGCGTTCGGTGAAATCGTCGGTTGGGTTGGTGGTGGAGAAAGCCACGATTTCAAAGGCGGATCGATCGGCAAATTTCAGCAGTGGCTCGATGAAGAAAGCGACCGAGTGCCGGCGCAGATCGGCGGAAAGCACCCCCACGCGAATGCGCCGATCGGGATCGCGTGATTGTGTGTATTCCACGGTTGGAGCACGAAATGAGCGACTGAGAATCTCTCCGTATCGCCGGTGCACGGTGCCGATGTGGGCAGGGTCCAAACCATCGATGTAGTTGCTGGCGTAGGAAACCATCGCCGCGAGAAGGTGCGAGTTGGGCTGCTGCTTGAGCCCGGCCTCGATCACCTCGATGGCCTCGGCGGGGCGACCGGCGGTGAGCATGACTCCGCCCAGCGCACTGGTCAGATTCTCATTTCCGGGTTGCGCCGCCAGGCCGCGGCTGTACGCCTCCTCCGCTTCGCGAAAGCGGCCCTGGTGTTTCAACACCGAGCCCAGACCCTGCCAGGCGTTGATCCAATTCGCATCAATCGCCAGGACGCGGCGAAAAGCCTCCTCGGCCTTGATCAGATGGCCAAGCTGTCCCAGCGTGTTGCCATAGGTGGTGAGAATGTGTGGGTTGTCGGGCGCGAGCTTGGCGGCGGTTTCCGAGTAATAGAGCGATTTCTGATGCTCTGCCTTATGCACAAGCACCACGGCCATGGCGTCATAGAGATATGGGTTTTTTGGCTCGGCGCGGATGAGCTTCTGCAATTCCATCACGGCGCGGTCATACTGGCCCGCGGCAAGAAATGCCTGAATCTGCTGCTGTTTAGCCGGTGGAAAGGTGCTCATGCTCGACATGCTCACAAACGAGATTTCACCCACTCACGCGCTGCTCGATCAGACGCCATCACATCCGCCAGCGTGTTGCTGCGACGGCTCGGCACGCCCTCCAGCGCGCCGATGGCGAGCTCGGCGATGCGGGCGAATGGCAGAGGTGCTCGCGAGTCATCTAGAAAGCGGCTCACCGCTTCTTCGTTGGCCGCGTTGAGAATCGCCCCGCGCGTGGTATCGCTCTTGCCAGGACCGATGCACTCGCGCCAGAGCGCGGCGCCAGGGAAGCGATGTTCGTCCACCGGTTCAAACTCAAGCGAGCGCAAGGTGTTGAAATCCACACGCTTGCACTTCCCCTGATCGCGGGCCGGATAGGTCAGTGCAAGCTGAATCGGCGTGCACATGTCGGGCATACCCAGCTGCGCGAGCGACGCACCATCCACTGTTTCCACGATGGCGTGCACGATCGATTGCGGATGGACGATCGCACCGAGCCGGTCGGGCCCAAGGCCAAAGAGCCAGTGCGCCTCGATCAACTCAAGCGATTTGTTGATCAGCGTGGCGGAATCAATCGTGATCTTTCCGCCCATCCGCCACGTTGGATGCTTCAGGGCATCCTCGCGTGTCGCCCGCGCGATCTCCGTTGGTTTCCAGGTTCGGAACGGTCCGCCACTGGCTGTCAGCAGCACCCGCGAGATTTGATGATGACGATCCTCGCAGGGTGGATACACCGGCACCGCTTCGTATGGATAGATGCCGCTGAGTGCCTGCCACACCGCGGAGTGTTCACTGTCCACCGGCAGCAGCATGCAGCGCGAACTTGCCGCGACCATCACGTTTCCTGCCGCGACCAGAGTTTCCTTGTTGGCGATGGCCACCTGCGGACACACCTCAATGGCGGCGAGTGTCGCAGGAAGTCCTGCGGCGCCGACCATGGCGGCAATCACAACGTCCGGTTTCACATCCCGCACCAGTTGTTCCGCGGCACCCACACCGCGACGCGCTTGTCTCACCTCTTCTGGCAGCAACTCTCGCGGCGCGGTGTCATCGGCCAACGCAAGCGCCCTGACGCCAAAACGCCGCGCCTGCTCGGCGAGCAACGAAGCGTTCTTTCCCGCCGCCAGCCCCGCCACTTGGTAGTGAAACGTGGTCTGGCGATTCATCTCCAGGCGATTCAGATGGTCGATCACATCCAGGGCCTGTGTGCCGATGGATCCAGTCGAGCCCAGAATGACCACTCGTTTGCTCGTCATGCGCGCTCCACGATATCAGCACGCCTGCCCCCACAGACGAACGCCGCTCGATGTGCAACCGAAGATCACTCCTGCTTGGGACGCTTATTCAACTCGCTGGCATTGAGCTTGCGTCGGCCAGCACCATACAGACTGCGCGGTTGAACGGGACGCACCACAGGGGCGGGCATGTCTGCCGAGCGCTCCTTCGGCGCCGCTGGCGGTGTGCCGGTTGGCCTGATGCTGGGGCTCGCGCTTGATTGCGGCTGTTCTCGCGGGGGCGGAGTCGGTCGTGGCATGTCTTGCCGCGGTCCGCGTGGTTGTCCCTGATTCTGACGCGGATTATCGCGTTGCCCATCGCGCGGCCCGTTTTGTCCACGGCTTTGTGTGCCGCTGCGCGGACCACCTCGGGCACCCTCGCGAGGCCCCTCTCGAGATCCGTCGCGCAAACCCTGGCTCTGTGGACGGGGCTCAACGCCACCTTGTTCACCCTTCACACGACCGCCGCGGCCGCGGCGACGACGACGGCGTGGTCCACCATCACCCTCTTGTGGCTTGCCTTCGCCACCCTCGCCCATGCCGCCATCACCTTCAAAGCCCATTCCGCCCTCATCACCACCAAATTCGGCAAAGCCCATCGGCTTGCCAAACCCGGTGGGTCTTCCGAATGCGGAACCAACGATTCGATCATCGTCGTGGCGTGCAATCTGGGGTGGCTGTCCCTGCTGCGGAGCGCGACGCGGCTCCCCGTCGTTGCGCAGTGCCGGTGGCTCGTCGCCCCAATCACCACCGCCGCGGCTCCCGTCACCTTGGGGTGCGGGCGTTGCGCCGCGCATCCCTTCGGAGCTCCCATCGCGCTGTCCTTCGCCGCGGCCGCCACGACCTCGACGACGGCGACGGCCTCGGCGCTCGCCATCCGGCCCTCCCTGCATGTTGTCGTCAGGTGCATTGTGAGGGCCATCGCTCGTGGGGGTGCTGGAGCCGTGAGCGGCTCCGGCAGGAGTGCCGGTTTGCGTTCCCGCCGCGCCACCCTGTGGGTGTGTCACCGGCTCGCCCCACTCATCGGCATCATCAGCGATTGGCGCAGCGTGTGCTGGTGCTCGGTCACCATGCCCGCCTCGACCACCCTGATTGCCTCGCCTGCCATCATCGCGGCGTCCCTGATCGCGAGGACCATCGCGGTGTCCTTCACGACGCCCATCGCGCGGGTTATCGCGGCGTTGGACTTGCGTGTTTGCATCGCGGGCCGCGTCACGACCACCTTCACGTCCTGGTCGATCGTGCCGCGGCTTGCCACGGCCACGACCGCGCCGGTCATACTTGCCGATATCCGCCAGCGTCGGGCCCTCGAGCTGCTCGGGACCATCGCTGCCACCTTCGGGGAGCGCCTCATCAAACTCGATGGGATGCGCTGAGGGCACTTCGCCATCTTCGACGACTTCCTCCACCACATCCTGCGGCTCGGCATCAAAGACCGGTGTGTCTTCCACATCCGGGGCATCCTCGGCGAAGGAAAATTCCTGGAGGTTCTTGGGACGTGGGGGCATTGGGAGACGAGTCAGATCGACATCCCCCTCATCGTCATAGGCGTAAATCGTCACGCGATCGACAGCGACAGTCTCGCTGACACGCACATCCACGTGGCGTTCCATCAGCTTT
>CAYTYD010000002.1:0-26612 GCA_964441555.1 uncultured Phycisphaeraceae bacterium
AGCCTTGGAGGGTGGACCCCCCATGTTCAACCCAGGTTTCCCGAGCCTGAGTTTACTCTTGGGCTCCATGGTGACAGATACAGGACTTTCACCTTCTCAGGTGTGCCATTCCAAGCACTTCTGCTGTCATACCACTTTATCCGCGTTCGCTCGCCGCTACTTACGGAGTCGCAATTGCTTTCCTTTCCTGCTGGTACTTAGATGTTTCAGTTCCCAGCGTTCGCTCTTTACCCCTATGCATTCAGAGTAAAGTACCCTTGCGGGTGGGTTGCCCCATTCGGAGATTCTGAGATCACTGCCTGGTTACCGGCTCCCTCAGACTTATCGCAGGTTCCAACGTCCTTCATCGCCTCTCGATGCCAAGTCATCCGTCGTGCGCCCTTATGCTGATCGTACCAATCAGATGCCGTGGTCTGTGATGTTCGCTTGGGAGCTTGCATCACTCGCACTTCAACCAACTGGCCAATCATGCTGCCGCCAGAACTTCACTCGTCATCCAGATTCTTGCGAACCTGAATCACTCGATTCATTCTCCGGCAACGCCGTCACAATCTTGAGTTAATCTCTATCATTCGATCGAATCATCTCGATCTATCGCCATGATCGAATCATCTCGATCAAGTGTTTATACCCACCGGCGTGACTAGGCGTCAATCCGGTGGGGTGTAGTTTTCCCACTACGTTCCAGTCTCTCGCACGCAAGACCCCGGGACCGCAACAGATTCCGGTTTTCACCTTCATCTGCCCAGTCTCCGAAAGCGTGCGGAGACGCAATCGTTCGTATCCACTTGTCAAAGAACCGTCGTTCAATCACACCCTTTCGGGCATCACGAATCGACGTTTTGGCTTTCGCCATCCGCTTTCCATTCAACCTTGCGGCTGATTTCGGCGGGAGGGGAGTGTAGAAGTCCTGCCGTCAGGGTCAAGCCACACTCGTTGAACTTTTGTACAAACTCCTGTCTTTGCGATGCTTAGGTGTTTTGAGACTCTTCAATCGACGTCGATGGCGATCAAACAGTGCTCAACCGCCACCCGATCCACCGCCACCACCACCACCGCCACCAGGGTTTTGCCTTGGCGGTGGAGTCGGAATCGGATTATCCGGACGTTCCTTCTTGGGTTCTGGCTCCACAGGGGCCTTGTTTTGATTACGGCCTGCTTCGGCGAGTTTGCCGAGTTTCTTGTAGGTTTGGTTGCGGCGATCGTCATCGGGAGTGCGGACGAAGATGCCGCCACTGGCTCCATCGCGGAAAAGAGTGCGAAGTGCATCGGCGCCGCCAACGGCGGATTCCGACACATCCATCAGCACTGCGTCCACATGAACCTTGAGATCGCGTGGCAGAGGCAAGCCAGCGGCCTGCTGCACGGGGACATCCTGTCCGGGCTGAGGAGGATTGGGGTCGCCGCGGTCATCAGGGTTGCGATTGCCACCGCCACCACCTTTGCCGCCACCACCCTTGCCGGCGCCACCACCTCCACCACCACCGCCTGCGGGATCACCGGCGGGCTGAGCGGCGGGAGCGAAGACCTCATACTTTGAGAGATCGAAGGCAAAAAGACCTTCCGGCAGCTTCACCTCGCCATTCAGCGCATCACCAGGATCGACACTAATCACGGCCTTGCGGGGGTAGCCGTAATAGAACGTGAACATTTCAACGGTGGCGCGTGGGCCGCGGAGCACATCTTGCTGGGCGGCTGATGTGATGAAGAACTGCGTCTGCGGATCGACGGTAACTTCGGGGCCCCATGCGGACCAATCACCCCGCAGGAGGACGTCTTTGGCGAAACGCTTCTGTTCTTCCTTGAGTGACGCGGCTTGACCAAAGAAGGGGTTGTTGATGGCCACGCGCAAGCGATAGCGATAGGTCTTGCCGGGCACGGCATTGACATCGTGGGCCCAAATTTTGAGGGCCTGGTTGTCCATGACCGCGGGCTCGGCCTTTTTCACCACCACCCCGCTCGGGAGGGGCTTGCCATCGGGGCCGAGGCCGAGCTTTTCAAGAGAGGCGGTGTTGCTGTCGAGTTTGGATTGTTCGGAGGTGAGGCGAGTTTCAAGTTGCTTGCGCTGGGCTTGCTTGGGATCGGCCGGGTTGTTGCCAGCACCTGGGTTGGCGTTGCGTGCCCCGCCACCCTTGCCGCCACCGGCATCGCGCCCACCACCGCCTCCACCAAGATCCTGAATCTGCTTCTCCAGGCGCTCGATGGTGCGCTCGAGTTCCTGACGATCACGAAGCAACTTGGCACTGTCCGAGGCGGCAGGATCATTCTGATCGCCTTGTGCCTGAGCGGGCTCGACCCACTTGGGAGTGCCTGCGAAGGTGCGATAGAAGGGAGTGCGATAGGCCTGCTCGCCAAGTTCGGCGACTCGACCGAGGACCAGTTGCAGATTACCGGGGTTGTCGATTTTCTCTGAGACGAATTGAATGGGATTGGATCGCCCCGGAATCGAGGACATCACAGTTGGGTTGCCCCATTCGCCACTGGAAAGAAGTTCCTCGCGTTCCATTTCGACGCCGACGATGAAGGTGCGATCCTGCCACCAGCCCCGACGGATCGCTTGCAGAGGACCACTGCCATCGGGATCAGAATCCAAGATCTGACGAAGCGCTGCTCCGTTGAAAGTCGACTCGACGCTGACTGCGGCCTTGTCGAAGGGTTGCTGCGAGGGGAGGATCGCCGCGACCTCCTTCTTCTCATCCTTGACCACTTCGATAGGGTCAATGGTGCTCCAGAAAGCGTTGGCGATGGGCAAACCTGGCGCGGGGACCAATGGCATGGCGAAGATGGCATCGGAGACGTTGGTATCGCCCTTGCCGGCCAGATTCAATGGAGCGCCAAGCGAAACGATCGCGGCGCGAGGAGCAACCCCAGCAGCGAGCCGCTTCTTGAACGCTTCGCTGAGCGCGACAGTCGGCGCTTCCGGCAGCTTGGGGCTGGGATTATCGACGTTGTCCTTGACCTTTTTCGCGGCATCGGCGATGGGAATGAGGACTTCGCTGGGAGGAACTTCTTTGTTTCCCACCTTGACTGTGGAAGGAACAAACAACTGCCACGCAGCGACGCCCGCGAACAGGACAGCGGCGCCGCCGACGGCGAGCTTTTCCACGTGCTGCTCAAATCCGGAAATGCCTTTGACCTTCATGTTTCACCTTGGTCTTGTGTTGCAGATCGAGCGCTGGGCCGACCTGAATGAGAGCGAGAGTTTCGATCACCAATGACACAATCATGATGCGCTAGCGACGATCGCCATCACGGGGACGACCACGGGGACCGCCACCCTGGGGACCAT
This sequence comes from uncultured Phycisphaeraceae bacterium, assembly GCA_964441555.1. Lineage (GTDB taxonomy): Bacteria > Planctomycetota > Phycisphaerae > Phycisphaerales > UBA1924 > F1-120-MAGs238. Next base: position 3,290 of record CAYTYD010000002.1, read on the forward strand.
CGGCGGGAGGAGCGCCGTCGGGACCACCGGCAGGCGGTTCCTTGACGTCCTTCAGCGGTGCCAAACCGAGTTGATCGCGAAGGGACGGTGGCACGATCGGATCGAGCCAAGACTTGAACCACACCATCTCGATATCGATGGTGGCGCGGACAACATTTTCTTCGCCGTAGTAATAGCCGGAATCCAAATCGGCCCACATATCAACCTTGGAAAGATCGACTTTGGTGACAGCCATGAAGTTGGATCGACTGATCGCGTCGATGAACGCGGGGAGTCGACTGGAGGAAGCGATGACGGTGACCCGCAAATCGCGGACGTCGTACAGCTTGTTGCCCTTACCACCCCACCGACCTGTGATGGATGCGCCCCACTTTGGAGGAATGATTGCGGTGATGCCATCCACGGCAGCGCCGGTGTCAACGGGGCGTGCTTCGGGCTGCGCGAAGGGATCATCTTCCGATTGCTTGGCCAAACGCAACCAGGAAATAGTGTCCATCATCAGCAGTCGTTTGACAATGGCTCGATCAACAGAGGTGGGAGTCGATTCTCCAGCGGGAGTGTTCGCCAGCGCGATAGCGCGGAAGACTTCAGACATGGCCCAGAGATCGGCCTGCCACGCGAAACACTCCTGAATGCTTGGTGGCGTCGCGGGAATCACGCGCAACACCTTGGCGGGATTGGCGGGGAGATTCTCCATGCCAGCGTACAAGCCGATCTCGCTGGCGCGGCGCTGGTAGATGCCCAGACGCTTGCCGACCATGATCTCCTTGATCTTCTTCTCGGTGGCTTCGTCCATGACGAAGTCCTTGTTGTTGCCTCTGACCGCCTCGAGCTGGCGGCTGTGTTCGTCCGACAGATCCTGGGCGAGCTGCTTGGGATCAACCGCACTACCAGCATTGGCTATGGCGAGCATGGCTTTGTACGCGCTTGGGGACTTGTCATCGCCGACAAGGGCCTTGACAAACTCGAGCGTGCGGCGGTTCAGATCGCCGGGGTTCTTGGGCGCGGGGAAAAGATCATCAACCAACACACCGAAGCGCGGATGATCGCCAGAGCCAACGTGGTGGCGCACTGCCGCCTCGACGACGCCCTTGGATTCACGCTCGAAATTGGCCTTTGCGCCCGTGAAAAACTCGGTCTTTTTGGCGTTGGGCTCTCCCTTGTCGTCAATTCCCGGAACGCCGGGCACAGGAGAAGCCACGCTGTAGGAGACCTTGGTGCCGTCGATGGCTTTCTGCTTGTCGGCGGCCAGCTTGGCCTGCTCTTCGAGGATCTTGGAGTGCCACATGCGGCCGAAAATGAAACCGCAGGGGACCGCGATCAGGACGAGCGCGAGAAAGAGAACGATGAGCCATTGGGCCTTGACCCAGTTGAGAATCTTTTTCACTTGCCACCTTCCTTGGATTCGGGCGTGGTGATGACGGCGGTCCATTCCACGGTGACGAAGGCCGTCGTAGGCGCTTCTTTATTCTTGAACTCGTCGAGCGAAGCGACGGCCTTAGCATCGGCACCGGCGTCGTTGCCGCCGCCGACAAGTTTGGCACCACCCGGTGGCTGCTGACGACGCATCAAGCCGCTGCCCTTGCCGCCGCCACCACCATCGTCAGCCGGTGGCGGTTGGTTCCCCGCCGCGACTGGATTCGGGTCGTTGGCTTCGGCGACACGCTCCACACGCCAAGGAGTTGAACGGGATTCGATGACGTACGGAATGCCATCGCGCTTCTTGTTCTCCTTCAACCAGCGCTCCACGGTTTCGTTGGCAAACGCCAAGGGATCGGGCTGACTGGTTGACAATCTGAGCGTGATCACCACGCGCGGCTGCTTGTTTGAACCTGCCGCCTGAGCCGGACGACCGGGATTGGAAGGATCATCCCCAAGCCCCTGGCCCGGCGCCAGATAGCGCGTGTTGAAAGATTCCATGGTGTAGCCGGGGGCACCCGGCTTGCCACCGAGTGCGGCTGCTTTGGATTGGCCATCTTCAATGATCAATCCAAGGTCATTCACAATGTGGGCGTAAATCTGACGATTCTCAAGAAGCGAGGCGAGGTTCGCGGCACGCAGATCTTGGGATGAACCGCCGATCACTCCGGCGTCCTGGGCCTTTTTCTTCTGCTCATTGGCCGCACTGATCGCCTGATCGATGATCAGCGGCTTTTCCATATTGGCGACAGCGAGATGGTCCATGGCCGGGCGAATGAACATGGCGGCACCAGCTGCGATGCCAAGGCCAGCTGCAAGTCCGAACCACTTGGTCTTCTTCTTCCACATCGCCTCGCGCACGACGGTGACGGGCATGAGGTCGGCCTTGATGGTCTGCATTTCCAACCCGCGGAGCGCCAGGCCATAGGCAGTCACCAGATTGAGCGAATTGTCTTTGAGGATGGCTTTGCGATCATCGGAGAGGCCACTGTCAGAGAGCTTCTTGAGCTCTTCGACGCGATACACCTCCACACCTACCTGCTGCTTGAGATACTTGCGCAGTCCGGGGATATGGAACGTGCTGCCAACGCCAATGAGGCGTTCGAGCTTGGCATCAGCATGCAGTGATTGGTAGTAGCCGATCGAACGAGTAATGTCTTGAGCCAGGTCGGTGAAAACCGGACGCATCGCCTTCGCGGCGGCTTCCCAGTTGCGCCCCTCCTGACCTTCGATCTTTACTCGCTCGGCCTTGGCGTATTCGAGCTTGTACGCGTCGACGAGTGCCTGTGTGAAGTGGTGACCACCCAAGGGGAAGGTGCGGATCCAGATGCGACCGGGCTCGGCGATGATGAGATCTGTGCTGGTGGTGCCCACATCAGCGATGATGGTGCCGGGCATGGATTCATCAAAGCCCAGGTCGTAGGCCATGGCGTTGTATGCCGCGATGGGACTGATGGTGAGGAAGTCAGGAGAAATGTTGGCATCTGCGAGTGTCGCCAAACGCTCAGCGATCTTGTCCTTGGTGATGGCGAAGATGCCGACTTCGACTTCCGGGGAGTCTTTTGTGACGAAGGTCTGGTAGTCCCACTCAACCTCATCCAGCGGGAAGGGAATCTGCTGCTGGGCCTCAAAGTTCACCAGGTTGGGAACATCTTTGGGCGAAACCGGCGGCAACTTGGCAAAGCGTGCAAAGGCGCTCGCGCCGGGAACGCTGACTGCAATCTGCGAGTTTGTCAGGTCATACTGACTGACCAGCGTGCCAAGAGAGACACGAACCACGTCCGCGACTTCGATGTCGGGTGTGGAGAGAACCTTGGCGTGAGGAATCACGGCCAGATCAGTCGCGCGGACTGAACCCGGTTCGCCTTCCACCTTGACGGCCTTGATCGCAAAGGCCCCGATCTCGATGCCCCAGCATGAATTGGATGCTGCCATGTGGCGTCCTTGTATCGCGAATGTGAACCAAACCGTTCGAACCGCGGCACGAAGTCCGGACTCGAACCACTCCCTCAACCCCGACCAACTCCCACGAGCCAAGCCCGTGCGCTCAGCGAGCGCACGCGATAGCCCCACCAACTTGGGTGGGGGTGCGGATGGTATCGACCCCTGCGCCTTTGTGCAGGGCCGATGCGTCGTCAAAAGCACCCAAGTCGCTTGTGAACCTACGCCCGGTCCATCTGGAAAGTTGCTTCGTGAGCGTCACGGCTCTGTAACACCCAAATCGAGCTCAATCGCGCTCAAGCCGTTCCGCCATCAAAGACCCACCAATCCCAAGACCTGCGAGAAGAAAAACCGCCCACCAGCGATCAGAGGGAATCTGCAAGGGAAACCAGGCGGCGGGGCTGACCCATGCCGCGATGTGGTAGGCGATTAAGACCAATGCCAAGCCCATCACCATCTGTGTTCCGGCCGAAAGACCTGCAAACCAGCCAAAGTGACCGGGTTGCTTCTGGCTGCCTGGGTTTGAACTTTCGGCGACGGCCGTTGTGTTCAGAGAACGAGAGCGGTTGCGGGCCAGAAGAATGAGACGAAATCCAAGCCCGATAACTCCGAAAGCGAAGACCAAACCAACCACTCGGCCAACCGTCCAAACTGAGGCAACAGCGGGCTCGGCGGCGGCATGAAGTTCCGGAGCTAAGACCAGAATTGGCATGATCTTAGAACATCGCGGCGGCGACGTTACTCACCATGCCGTTGCCGTCGGCGTCCATGGCTGCAGAATAGTTGAGGATGGTGACATTGGCTGGTTCAACAATGCGCATGGCGGCGACGATGTTGCCAGTGCTGCACCAGCGGGTGGGATTCTGTTGCCAAGCCATGGCACCAACGAGCTCACCAGGGTTGTTTGCCGCGATCAGGGCAAGCATTTCCTGATCGTGAGCGAAGACCTTGTTTCGCGCCTCGATGTTGGCTTCGTCTTCGCCGGCGAGCGGAACTTCATCGCCAAACTGGGGTCCGGCGTGGCTCAGGTCGGCGGAACTGATAATCAGAGTCTTTCCCGGGAGTGCGGCGATCGCCTGCTTCATGGCGGAGACGAACTCATCCAAGCCTACTCCCTTGCCGTCGTAGGACTGACCTTCATTCGCAGCCGGGTCGTGAACCAGGGCTCCGAAGATCTTTGGGTAGTTTCCCTTGTCGTCCTTGCCGAGAATGTGCTGGATCCAGGGAACTTGGAGCTCGATCGAGTGCTCGCGCTCGTGATCAAAACGATGAGCAAAGAGCTTATCGCCCAAGGACTTACGCAACAATGCGACCATATCGCGATCCACTTCGCAGGTGCCGAGTGGAGTGGCAAAGCCCTTATCGCACCCGGCAACTCCGGTAGACTCGCCAAAGTGGTTGGTACCCAGAATGACGACGCGATCGGGGCGATCGACCACGCGCATGCGGCCCCAGACTTGGGCGTAGTTGATCCAGCCGCGGGGGTAGTCGATGTGGGGCACAATGACGGCCTTTGGGAGCTCGTCAAAGCTGGGCTTTTCGGCATCCTTTAGAGATTCGGAGATCCACTTGTCAAAGTACTCGGTCATCTTTGCCGGACCGTGGGTGACTTTGTCTTCATCCGTGGCGGCCTCCCCCATGGCTTCCTGAACTGCGCCGTCGGCGAAGGCGGCTGTGGAAGCTGGGGGTAGCACATCCAGTGAGTCAAAATCGGCGTGCATCTTGGCAAGGATGGCATCGAAACGAGGTCCGAATAACAAGCCGGCTTCGTCGAGCTGCGCGATGAGATTCTCAAGAATCGGGCGGGTCAGGCCGCGACCGACGGCACCGATGATCTCATCCAATCCACGTGAACCGTCCATGAGGGGAAGGACGAACTGGGCCGCGGGAGAGGTGAAGACCACGCGATCCGAGACTTGCCGAGCGTCGGAAAGTCCCATAACTGGTTGGTTATTGAATTCCGCTCCAAAAGCACGGACCGGCCGCAGCTTTGGGCGGGCGTGATGGGGGAATGTGGGGTTGAATTGAGGTTCGGGAGCAGGGGTACCAGTGTCGGACATGCGCGATCCTATGCGAAGGTGGAGGTGGCGGGTTGGAATGGAGAGTCGAGAGGTCTAAACTCCCCTCCTGTCTTTTGGAGCCGGAGAGGGGCGACTTGCCCATTCTTCGGCAATTGATCACCCTGATTACGACTTTGAGGTCTGTCATGTCCAGCATTTCCTCTTTGAAGCCCGGCCAGAACATCACCTGCGAGGTGACCAAGGTTCCCTCCAACGAGGATGCTCAGCAGACGATTGAGAAGTTGATGCGCAAGGACATCAACCACAAGCGCAGTCTGCGGAAAGCCCAGCACAAGCGGGCTCAACGCATCAACATCTACAACCGTGGTAACCGCGACTGGGTCAGCCGCGAGAAGCCAGCACGGGTGGTTCGCGTCACCAAAGGTGCGAAATGGACGATGTTGTTCACCCCCGACCTGATGGGTGAGATGCGCAACGTTGAGAAGTACATCAAGATCGGCTGAGCTGATCTGGTTGAACTGATCTTTGGGTCGCTCGTCAACGAACCACCCCACCGCCTCGACGTAGATGCAGGATGGAACACAAGAACTTTCCAACGCCCTTTCGAACTCGAATGGGCGTTGTGCTTTTTGCGATGGCGTGCGTGTCGGGTGTGAGCGGAGTGACGATGTCGGGTTGCGAAAACAAGTCGACCACCCCCAACCCGGCAGCGAGCACTGGATTTGCAAACCCCGATCGATACACCACACGGGGTGTGATTGCGGAGCTTCCCGACGCCAAGCGCGTGGGCAACCCCGACCTGATGATCCAGCATGAACGGATCGCGGACTTCAAGGATTCGTCCGGCAAGGTTGTCGGGATGAACTCGATGATCATGGATTTCCCACTTGGGCCCGGCGTCGCATTGACAGGACTGGCCAAAGGGGACAAAGTGGAAGTGGTGTTGGAAGTGGATTGGACACAGTTGCCACCTCATCGCGCTGCGAGCATTAAGAAGATTGATGTGGCGACGGTTCTGGATTTTTCAAATCCCAAGAAGTGAATCGATACGTCGCAAACGGAATCGAAAATGTGTGGATGAAGTGCCGCGATTCACGCGGCGTTGTCGCAATCAAGGAGCACCCATGCCATTCGTGAACGTGAAAATCACCAAAGGAAATGTGACGCGCGAGCAGAAGAAGCAGATCGTCGTGGAGATCACCGACACGCTGGTGCGCGTGCTGGGAAAGCGACCGGATCAGACGCACATCGTGATCGATGAGATCGAGACCGACAACTGGGGATACAGCGGCATGCTGACCACGGATTGGCGGGCCAAGCATGACCCCAAGGCGACTTAAAGGTTCACCCATGCCGAGCGGAGTCGGTACGCTGCCAGGATGAAGATCTTCGCCTGCATGTTGATGAGTTGCGCCATTTGGCAAGCGGCAAACGCCCAGACATTTGTCGACCGCTCCAAAGAACTTGGCATTGAACTGGGCTCCGGACCCGCCGCATGGTGTGATGTCAACGCTGACGGCTGGATCGACCTCTTTTGCGATGGCGTGTTGTGGATCAATCGCGAGGGAAAGTCATTCACGCGAGTCGCGGTTCCCGGAGCCGGCAGCGGCGTGGTGACGGATATCGACAATGATGGCCGCAGGGATGTGGTTTCATACGCGCCGATCGCGATCTTTCGCAATGCGGGGAATGGACCGGACGGACTGCCGCGATTTGAGAAGATGGATTTGCCAGAATTGCCTGAGACCGTGTGCCGCGGAGCGGCGGTCGGTGATTTCAACGGAGACGGATGGCCAGATGTGTATCTGGGTGGATACGAGAACTGGGAAAAGCAGTCCACCTTCCCTTCCATGCTGCTTGTGAACAACACGGGAAAGGGCTTTTCGCTGGCGATGCAGAATGCCGACTATCGCGCCCGGGGCGTGACGGCGTGCGACTTTGATGAGAACGGCACGCTGGACATTTATGTTTCAAACTATCGGCTGCAACCCAATGTGCTGTGGGTGAACGATGGAAAGGCGAAGCTCTCCAATCAGGCGGCGGAGCGGAATGCCATCGCCACCAGCGGCGACTTTGGTGGGGGACACTCAATCGGTGCGTGCTTTGGGGATTTCGATGGCGACGGACACTTTGATCTCTTTGCTGGCAACTTCGCGCATGTGGATTCGCGCGGCGATCAACCCAAGAGCAGGTTCCTGAGGAATCTGGGCCCGAATCCGACGGATGCCGCGAAGGCATGGACATTTGAAGACCTGCATGAATGCGGCGTGTGGTATCAGGAGAGTTATGCCAGCCCGGCCTGCGGCGACTACGACAATGATGGACGCTTAGATCTTTATTTCACCACGGTGTACGCCACAGCATCGTTCAAGAAGAAGAACTATCCAGTCCTTTTTCGCAATACCTCTGAACGCGGCGGGCCTTGGACATTTTCGGATGTAACTGCCGGATCGGGGTTGGAAGAGCAGGCGCCGACCTATCAGGCGGCATGGGGAGACTTTGACAGAAACGGGACCCTTGACCTTGTCACTGCGGGAAAGCTATTCGCCAACATGGGATCCACAGAGCACTGGTGTGAGGTGCGACTGATCGGGGATGGAGTGAAGATGTGCCGCGATGCGATTGGAACGCAGGTACGACTTTTCATGAGCGATGGACGCGTGCTTGCTCGCCAAGTTGAAATCGGAACGGGAGAGGGGAATGCCAACAGCCCGATTCTGCACTTTGGCCTGGGTGAAATCGCACCGGATGCAAAACTGGTGATGGAGATTCGCTGGCCGGATGGGACGAAAGCGATACGAGAGGTTCAGGTGAATGCAATGATGACGATCGAATACGGCAAGTGATGCTCAGCCATAGTGTGAGACAGAGCGCACGATCAAGCCAGCATTGTCCAAGAAGAAGATCTCACCGGCGAGTTCGCCGGTCCATCGGCGATAGACCACCAGCACACTGTTGATGCCCGTGGTCAGGTGCATGAGTTGAAAGCGCTCGATGCCGCTGGGCGTGGGATTGGTGGTGAGTGCGCGGCCGAAATAGGCACGCACGGCGGTCTTGCCGCGCAGTGTGCCATCCTGAATACCACTCTGAGCGCCTGCGATGCCCGCGTTGAATCGAGCCACAAATGGTGACGAGTGTTCGATCTCGTCGGCGTAGCAGGCCATGATGGCATCAAGGTTCTGGGCGTTCCAGGCGTTGAACCAGCGCGTCGCGAAGCGTTGAGCATCCTGAGGGGTGAGTTGCTGCATGACCCCTGATTATCCCACCGGCTGGGCGTACGACTCTTCGTAGGGTTGCACGACGACGAACCCTTCTCCCTCGAACTTCATCTGGAAGGATTCGCCCGAGCCGCGGCCCAACAGAGTCTTGAACTGGATGTCGGTCTTGTATTCAGGAGTGAGTGAGCCGGACCACGCGACGGTGGCCTGCGGGTCTGTATAGATAGGTTGTCCGGGCTTGACCACGAACGTGAGCGGCTTGTGATGCGTGGTGATGGCGATGACGCCGTGTCCGGAGAGCCGCACGTTGAAGAGCCCGCCTGCCGCCATCGCGCCAAGCTTGCGCATCATCGTCACTTCGTTCTTGATGCCATCTTGAAACGCGAGCAGATCTTCACCATTGACAACCACACTCTGACCCTCAAGGTTCAGTATGGTGATGCGTTTGCCCTTGTCGGCCAGATACAGAGCACCGTTGCCGCGGGCTTTGGTGAGGCGGGCGCCTTCGCCGGTGACGGCCTTCTTCAGGAACTCACCCACGCCGCGTTCGAGGGCCCCTTCGCGTTCGAAGGAGATATTGCCGCTGTAGGCGACCATGCTGCCGACCTTGATCCAGGCCATGCTCTGGCCAGTGGCACCAAGATTCACTTGGAGGAAGTTGTTGGATTCGAGTTCGAAGAACCCGTGATCACGGACCTGGTCGGCGGTTTCGGCGATGAACTGCTGGATGGATTGGGCTGGCATGCCGTTAGCATACCCGATCGTCACATCGTGGGCTTAGCGCTTCCGACGCAGAGACACCAAACCGCCCATCGCGGCGAGCCCGGCGACACCAGGAGCGGGAATCAGCGTCATGCGAACATCATCGATCGCCGCGCCGCGGGCAGTGGTGGCGTTATTCGCACGAAACCCAAGGCGATTGACACCTGCGATCGCCGTCACATTCACATCGCGGATCTGCCAGCCCATGTTGGCACCATTGCTGCCGCCATGAATGCTGGAGAAGGTGCCGACCACCTGATTGTTCCACAGCACGCTCATGCTGAAGTTGAAATTCGCACCCCACACATTGCCGGCCTGGGCAAACGAGATGTTAAAGACGCTGCCTGCATCAAGGTTCTGGATGTCCTGGTACAACCCGCTCGCCGCGCCCACGCCGCAGAGGTCGATCCAGTACTCCCCTTCATACGCGGAGAGTTGCAGATTGAAGAGGTTGGCGTTCTGCTCAGCATGCACAAACTCAATGTCATTGGGGCCAGCGCATGTCCAATTGCCCCACGTCTGGCCATTCCCGACCGAGCGGAACCCGGTGCCCGGCGCTTCAAAGTTGCCGTTGATCAACTGGGCGTTGACGATGGAAGCCAGACCAACGACAGCGGCAACGGCAACAGACTTCATGACACACCCTTTCAAACACTTGCGGTGGATGGCTCGGCCACAACACCAATGGACAGCCGCGGCACACGCACGCCGCGACACACTAGTTATGCACGATCATGGTGCTTTTGGCCAGTGAACCTGAAAGATTATCTGCGGCGAGTGGGGAAAAGTGAAACTGGGCAAACTTGACTTCGCGGTGTGAGGGCCGAGAAAAGTTGCGAAAGCGTCATGCGAGGCGTGTTCGGCAGTACAGAATCGGCTGACTCCGCTTACGGAAGCAGGTAGATTGGCACCGGCAGCGGCTTTCCGGAACGGCGAGAGGCAATCTCTGCACGCGCGTCGTTAATCTCGTCGCCGACGACTCTCGCTCGGAGCTTGGATTCAGACTCTGCAGACTTCAGTTCTTTTTTCCACAACTTCTCAGCATCAGCATCGTGGCCAAGGCCACACAGAATGTGAGCTTGGATCATCTGGTCTTCGAGCGTGGGATCGATGGTCTTGGCCATGTTCATCACCGCCTCTGCACGAGCATAATCACCGTGCTTGTAGATCAGAAGATACGCAGCGCCATACGTGAACATGTGGATATCACCGGTCTTGTCGCGCCATTCGCGAATAGTCTCGTGCAGGTTGGAGATTTCCCGCACCGATGCTTTTCGATACAGCTCATACGCTTCTTTGAGTCCAGGCCAACGACTGCGATCCAGCGAGGGGATGATGTACCCAGCAATATCCTCCCATGATGCTGATTGCACGTACTTGTCTTCATCACGCGGCGACAACTTCGTGCGGACGTTCACTCGGGAGTGCACTTGCACGGACGCGCGATTCCACTTGCGCGACTTCCAATCGCACAGGCACGACGCGCGAAAGCGATAATTAAGTGCTTCGGTATTTGTGTAGTTGCGCAGGCCGATGCTCTTGGTAGTGGCCCATTTGACTTTACTCGGATCCACATCCACTGCAACGCGGAGCAACTCAACGACCGGGCACTCTTCCCTCATCACTTTGGAATTGCCAATCACCCGAAAGTACCCGCGCCCGACATTCGGAGCGGGAAGTGGAATCGAGAAGACATCGCCGACCTGAAGGTGACACTCTGGAATCGCGGCACGTTTAAGATTGATCTTGACAATCTTCTTTTCGGGCTGTGGCGAAGAGAGTTTGGCTTTGACCTTGGCATACTCAGCCAGCCGGGCTTTCTCAAACTTCGGTCCCGCCTCGGCGAAACGCTCGACACCCTTTCCCTTGTCGATGATTGCCATCGCTTCTTTGCGGGTGGCCTCATCGAGCCAACCGTACTTCCACAACGTGAGGGCTAGCGCTAACACACAGACTGGTCCATCATCCGAATCTGCAAACTCCTCCTTCATCTCCGAACGACAGTCTTCCGTGGCTTTGGCTGCACTTCCTTGCTTCTTAAATGAATAGACCCAAGCATCTTTCACATCTTGGGCGACATCATCAGAAAAGATGGAGACACCGCTGACACCCATAGGCACATCTCCTCCGCACCGGGTCAATTCTACTTCTTCATCACCACAAACCACATCATCCTTGCTGCGATCGCCAGCGCGGCAAACAAAAACGCCCAGCGGACGAACTTGGCCCCCTTCTTGATCGCGAGCGTACTGCCCACATACGCCCCCGCCGCGTTCGCCAGGCCCATGGGAATGGCGATGGGCCAGATGACCAGTTTCAGCACGATGAATGTCGCGAGGGAACCCAGGTTACTGCCAAAGTTCATCGCTTTGGCGTTGCCCGTGCCGGTGACAAAATCAAACTTCAGCAGCCGCACCATCACAAAGACCAGGAACGAGCCGGTGCCGGGGCCAAAGAAGCCGTCATAGAAACCAATCACGAGCCCGGCGGCGATGGTGATGCCCAGATTTCGCGAGGTCGGCCCGACATACGCCGATTCGCCCCCAAACTGCGGCTTGAAGAACATATACAAAGCCATCGCGATCAACAGCCCGCCAAAAACACCTTTGGTGAGCCCCTCATTGATCTTGCCAAGTTGCATCAGGGCCAGCGCACCGAGGATCGAGCCGACCACCGCGCAGCAGAAGCCGAGGCCCGCGATGGTCTTGTCGAGCTTGCCGCGGGAGAGGAAGGAGATGGTGGCGGTGCTGCTGCCGCTGGTGGCGACGAATTTGTTGGTGCCCGCGACATTGGGAATGGGAATGCCGAGGGCAGCCAGCGCGGGCATGGTGAAGATGCCACCACCACCGGCCATGGCATCGATGACACCCGCGATGAAGGCGACGAGGCAGAGGATGAGGATGTGGGTGGTGGGAATGTCGGGCAAAGCCCGGGAGGGTAGAACTGACGGAGTGCTTCAGGGAACCCTGAGCGCGAGCTCAGGGCGTGTGTCTTTATCAATCAACGCAGAGGCGCAGAGACGCAGAGGGAGATCGGAGGGGGAGGATGAAGTGGCGGAGTGAATACGATGATCAGGCGAACGATGTCTGACTTGCCGCGTTCTCCCGCTCTGCACGACGCTTGATGGATTTCTCCCAGAAGTGACAGATCGCTACGTATGAGAACGCGGTCAATGCCTCCACCCCGGCTGCCGGCCAGCGCATGCTGTCTTCCATTTCCTTTGCGTCATGGCCCAGATGATGGCGAAGACAACGATGATCGCGAGCGACACCGGAAGAAGCGTCACAAGAAACCCACCAAGATAGCGGTAATGTGGGTGAGCGATGGCATCTTTGCCAACTCCCTTGGCGCGGAAGAGCATGATGCAACCATAGATCGTGAGCATGACTTGAATGGCAAGAATCATCGCTGTGTTCCCCTGGTGAAGTGAGGCCGCGAGCAGTATAAAGAACGCTGGTGACGTGTCAACCTGTTAGATTATCACTGGCGGGCGAAGCATGAAGATGTTCCATCATCACGGATGTTTCAGATCGGGTCGTGATTTGTAGAACTCAGCAGCTTTGCGATGGGATTCGATGATGTTTTTGGCTTCGGCGATGTCGGCTGGCATTTTCTGAAACAGGACTTTGAAGGGCTCGGAGAGCTTCATACATAGATCCCACTCTGCTTGAGCTTCCTCTATTCTTCCTAGGCCATAAAGTGCCATGGCTCGCACTTCGTGAAATGAGCTATACATATCCCAAGACCGAGCGTGTTCGATCATTGCAAGTGACTTTTCGTACTGCGCGTAGACCCGCGCCAAATCTCTCGCCGCTTGATAAAGATATTTATCTGATTCCCACTCGCGTTTGGCACACTCCGCCTTGAACCATGGGATTTTCTCTGCGATCTCTTCAAGGGTCCAATGAAGCAACATCTTTTCGAACTCATCTGAATTAAGCCACCGGGATTGGTCGTGCGATGGGACGACGTGGTTGCCCAATCCCGCCCAAGCAATGTAGTTGCAACCAGCTTTCGGCATTGTTCCGTCCGATTCGGGATCACCTCCACAGCGGTGAATCTGAATGATCTTCTCATATCCTTTAGGCCACTTGTCCCACATCTGCGCGTATGACATGCGGCTGTTGCAGCCAAGTGTCGTGTAATCGCGAATTCCCACTACTTCACACTCTTCCCAATGCACTTCATCGGGTGTTGCCAACAGCGGCACATTCAGCATCTGCACCACGGGCTCGATCTTGCCCACTGAGCGAGCCAAAGCCACCACTCGGAAGTAGCCACGCTCCTTGGAGCCCTGGCTGACAGGGACCGAGAAGACATCCCCGACACGCAAGCCACAGTCGACCAACTTCTTTGGCTTGAACTTTCCTTCTCGGGACGGCGGTTGCGGCGAGATGAGCCGCGCACGGGCCTTGTCGCGGTGCTTCTGATGCTTGGCGACTTCTTTTGGTCCCTGCTCTTTCCAAAGATCCAACCCAAGTCCGTCATCAATGACTCGCAGTGCCTTCTCGCGCCATTCATTAGTCAGGCACCCATGTTTCCACAGGGTGAGTGCGAGTGCCAAGATGATCACCGGCCCGGTGTCTTTATCATCAATGCCGCTCCCGTGCTCCTTTAGGACAGCTTCGGTCGCTTTAGCTGAGGATGCAGTGAACTTGTAGTGCTCGATCCAGTCATCGCGCACGTCCGCCGCGTCGTCATCATCGAAGATTCCATAGCCCCATGCACCCATTAGAAGGCCCCTGTTAAGAATAATCCCATTGTGCCCTTCGCCAAGCGAGGGGTCAGCCCCTGACAACGCTCGGACATCTCGCTGGGATGCCAAGACTCTGGCACGATCTGTTCCCACACACTCAATTGAGAGGTGAAGCCGCGTCTTCATCCCCGCCGCAGAATCGCGCGGGGCGGGTGCGGCGCTGCCACTTCAATTCGACGCACAGTCGCTTGGAAATATGGCCATCCCATGATACCTTGAGCCCGTGCGATTCCAGAACCTGCACCGCCATCTCGGCGATCTTGACGCTGTTGGCTTGGTACTCCTCATCTGAATCGCATTCCTTCATCGAGCCATAGCCCAGCCAGAGATGTTCGCCATCCGCTGCACCTTCCGAATCCTGCGCGTGGTAATAGACATTCCCCACAATGGGCACACCTTCCCACTGTCCATGCAAGCGATCCATTTCCAATGGCATCTCTGCCGCCGCGCATGTGCCACAGCATGTCCAGTTGTGCCGCGCCATGATCCCCATCGCATTGAGCTCTTCAAATGCCGCATCCAGTCGATCGCAATCCGTCACCGCGGGCCATGATCGCATCTCTTGTTTGCGTTCCTCAAGCACTCTGGCGAGAGCTGCAGTTGCAACGCCCTTGAAATCGCCACCCTCGTGGCTCTCAGATAGCATGTCTGCCGCATATTCAATCAGAGATTCATGTGAATCAAATCCTGCGGCAAGCCCTCGGCGAATCGCCTCTTCCGCATCCCGAAGTGCTTCGGGGTTCGGAGTGGAGCCACGTGACCAGAATGCGAGATTGCGCCATTGCATGTTTACACCACCTTATCCGTGTCACTCGAGCTTGCGGAACTGGTGCTGAGATCTTTGCTTTCCTTTACACGTAGCAGATTATTCTGCAACTTGCCGATCCGCGCCGACGCTGCCAAAATCGATCCCCCCAACACAACGAGAAACCCGGCGATGTAGATATGTTGCCGCTCCATCTGCCGAAGCAATCCATTCATCAATGTGCCAGTGACATCTGGATCGTCTTTGGCGATGCCACGCTCGATGAGTGTCGAATAGTTCTCGCGCACACGCATCGATATTCCGGCATACTCCACAAGTCCCGCCGGATACCACGCCAACCCGACAAGAATGGTGATGACACCGAGAATGTTGAGATAGATTCGGATCATTCACACCACTCGCTTTTCATCTTTGGGATTTTTCGGGGCGGGGCGCTTCAGGATCAGCATTGCACATCCGTAGACGCTCAGTACCGACACGATGACGATCCAGAAGACGACTGTTCTGTCGTGTCCTTGCATCAGCCATGACCCGATCGACGTGCCGCTAGTTATTGACTGCATCTGGGCTTCGGTGAGCTCGGCCTTGCGCACCAGATCATTGCCCATCGCCTCCACCGACGAAACGAGCCATGCAACGCTCCACAAAAGACCAGCCAATCCCATCAGCATGCAGGCGCTGTAAACGATCATCCCGAGCCGCCATAGCGATATCTTCTCTGTGCGTGCAGACATGAGAACACCAGTGTAGCGATTCCTTGAACACGCAAATCGCAGCATTACTTAGAGCAACCCACTCCTCATGATGAGTGATCCCCGGCGAGAATCCTGAACCTCATACATGTGAGCTTGAAACCAACGACCCCGCCAGGACGGCCTGACGGGGTCTTTCTGCTGTTCCGCAGCGCGGAATTCCTTACACCACCCGCGCTTCATCCTTCGATATCCCCAATGCAGGCCGCACATCCATTTGATGCGCTGTCACACCGCATTCCGGGCAGGGAGTCTGCAATGACAGTCCTCGCAAGTTGTATCCGCACCCATGACATTCCTCAACTGATCGAAGTCGCCGCTGCAACGTGGCGAGACAGAACGATGTAGCGGATAGAAGCACGACTGGAATCCAGATCGGAAGAGTCACGATGCCGCGACCATATGGATGATTCTGATAGACCGGAATCCACTCAAGCGGCGTCTGGCGTTCGGACATGTGCCATGTCCAGTAGAGTTCGAGCGGGTATCCCGTCTGAACACTTATTGACTGGCGAGTTGCCATTGTCGTCCAGCCATGGCTAAAGACGCCGGAATTGAGAGACCAACTGTCACCGAACTGCGCCATCCAGAACATCGTCCACTGAATGGACACCCCCCATACGGCAATGAGCAGAATGCACATCACGAGGCACAGCACTTGGATCGTTCTAAGCCGCCTTCGAAGATTCGAACTTCTGTTCAGTTCGGACTTTGGACCCATGTCCGAGATTGTAGAGCATTTAAGCAATGGAACTTGTGAGCTACAAAACCCGCCTGTACGCGCGAAATCGCCAGAGGACGCCGACTCCGATCGCGATTGTCAATATCCATATCGGAATAGACCAGGATTCGAAGCCAGATGCAACATTGTGCTCGAACCACAATACAGGTAGGCACGGCTCAAGCCGCATTACGAATTGTGGCGCGGTGTTATCCCCCACGGTCGAGTGCTCCAGCCATGCGCCGCCTCCGCCAACTCCGATAGCCCAATCATCCACAGGCACAACCGCCACAACTGAAATAGAAGTGACTGCCCAAATGAATGAGCAAACAATGATGCTGAGCATGATGCGACGAGCCACACACACCTCTCGTTGATCAGATTACCCGCGCTTCATCCTTCGAAATCCCAAGCGCAGGCCGCACATCGAGTTGCACCACCGTTGCACCGATCTTCTTGGCGTGCAGGTCTTTGGCTGTTTCGGGGTCGACATAGTCCGAGTGGCAGCTCGCCTTGTCCTTATCCGCCCCCACCACTTTCTTGGTCTTGGCCGCCAACTTATGAATCTCTTCCGGGCTCAGCACACCGCGCTTGGCGAGAATCTCCTGCTGCTCCGCCGTCAACGCGGCAGACTTGATCGGTGCACCCAGCTTCCCATTCGCTCCGATGCGCTCAAACCCCTCCGCCTTGCCACTCATGAATTCCTGGATCTCTTTGCTGATGCGCACGCTGCACCAGTCGTGCCCGCACATCGCGCAGAAATCGGTATCCACATCCAGATCCTCATCGTGATACGCGCGGGCCGTATCGGGATCGAACGACAACTCAAAGTGCTTTTCCCAATTCAGCGCTGCCCGCGCCTTGGTCAATTCATCATCACGATTGCGTGTGCCGGGAATGCCAAGGGCAATATCCGCGGCATGGGCTGCGATCTTGTAGGCGATACACCCCTGCTTGACATCGTCTTTCTTGGGCAGGCCAAGATGCTCCTTGGGCGTCACATAGCACAGCATCGCCGCGCCGTGATACGCCATCGCCGTCGCCCCGATGCACGACGTGATGTGGTCATACCCCGGGAACATGTCCGTCACGAGCGGCCCCAGCACATAGAACGGCGCGCCGTGGCACAGCGTCCGCTGGATCTTCGCGTTCCACTCGATCTGGTCGAACGGCACGTGACCCGGCCCCTCGATCATCACCTGCACGCCGCGCCGCCACGCGCGCTCGGTCAGTTCGCCAAGGGTCTCGAGCTCTGCGATCTGCGCCGCATCCGTCGCATCCGCAAGCCCACCCGGACGCAAGCCATCGCCGATCGAGAACGTCACGTCATACTGCCGCAGGATTTCGCAGATGTCATCCCACCGCTCGTACATGATGTTCTCGCGCCCATGCACGAGCATCCACTTCGCAAGCAGCGACCCGCCTCGCGACACAATCCCGATCAACCGATTCTTGACAAACTTCAAGTGCCCGCGCCGCACACCCGCGTGGATCGTGAAGTAGTCCACACCCTGCCGCGCCTGGTGGTGCAGGCTCGCCTCGATCGTCGCCCAGTCCAGATCCTCGATCTTCTTCCCGATGATCATCGAATAGATCGGCACCGTCCCGATCGGCACCGTCGAGTTCTTGATGATCGCATCGCGGCACTCATCCAGGTTGCCGCCGGTCGACAGGTCCATCACCGTGTCGGCCCCCCACCGCTCAGCCCACTTGAGCTTCTCAACCTCTTCACCCGTCCCGCTCGACACCGGGCTCGCGCCCATGTTCGCATTCACCTTCGTCCGGCTCGCGCGTCCGATGCACATCGGGTCGAGCTTGTGCTTCAAGTGGTTGATGTTCGCCGGGATCACCATGCGGCCCGCGGCCACCTCATCACGCACCGCTTGAGCCGCCTGCCCCGGGAACAACCTCTCAAAGTGATCTTCACGCTCCGCGACGCGACGCATCTCCGGCGTCACCTTGCCAAGTCGCGCGTGCTCAAGCTGCGTCACCGGCTTGAACGAGCCCGGATAAATGACCCGCAACACCTCGCCGCGGGCCGTCGCAAACTCGACGACCGACTTATCCCCGACGCACTGATTGCACACGCTCGCCGATGGCTTTGCGCCGGATTCAACCGTGCCGAGCTTTACCACGCTCCAGCCATCCGGCAGGAAGTCCCACGCCGTCTTCTCGCTGGGCGCTGGCATCCCCGGCGTATCCGGCGAGGCAAACATCCGCGGCCCGCCGACATCGTTCTTGAGCGCGAACGAACCCGGGGTCGTGACGTTCACCGTCGAGCCAGGGTTGAACGCGCCGTGAAGTGGAAGACCTGGTTGTCCTGTGGTCGTCATGCGCCCCTCGAAATACTTGGAATCTCGTTGATCGATCGGAACACCGGCAACCCGCGCCGGACAAACGATTCGACTTCCTCGTCGGCACCCGCCGATGCGCCGCCCACGCGCAGAACCGCGTCGCAACGCGAAGCCGCGGCCAGCGAAATGGGCATCATCAAGCGGTCATACTGCTCTTGCCCCGCCGCCTCGATCATCGGCAGCGCCAGGTTGACGCCGATGATCGGGATGTGCCCCTTGTCAAACACCTCGACCGCGACCCGATTCATCGCCGCGAGGTTTGCCGCGCGCCCTTCCTCGGTCGAAGCCCCGCCGCGGTACGGCCCCGCAATCATGATCCACATCGAGCGCGCTGTCACCATGCCCCACCCCCCGCGAGTGAGCACGCTGCACACACACATGTTGAACGTTTACGCGACAACTCGCTTTCCCTCCGCCGGTACAAACCGGATCAGGTTCCACGGGTGCATCTCAGCGGCGACAGACTGCCCGTCGCCGCGCCCCGAAGCGTCAGCACAACTGTAGACTCGCCACCACCCACCCAAAGACCACCCCTTTGTCCGCCGGAACCCCGACATGAACCTGTCCACATACAAGCGAATCACGCTCTCGCAGTTCCTCGCTTCACTCGCCATGTTCGAGCACACCATCCGCACGGTGCCCGCGGCCGGCTGGCGGAAGAAGGTCGGCACCTGGCCGTTCTGGCTCGTCGCCTACCACACGCTCTGCTACGTCGATTGCTACAGCGCTCCCTCCAACACAACGTGGAAGCCTCACCCCACGTTCCACCCCAAAGGCCGAAAGGAACTCATCGCCGAATACCCAAGCCGCGACTTCTCACGCGATGAACTGCTCGCCTATTGCGAGTATTGCCGCGCGGCCATTTCCGCTTCCATCCGGCGCGAAACCGCCAAGTCGCTCGCCGCCAAGAGCGGCTTTCCCTGGCTCAAGTTCACCCGCGCTGAACTCCACCTCTACAACCTCCGCCATCTCGCGCACCACACCGGCCAACTCAGCGCGGTGCTGCGTCGCTACGGCAAGAAGTCGCCGTGGGTATCAAAGAGCTGAGCCCCTCTCATCACTTCCGCTTGATCGTCGGCGGCGCCTCAGTCTCCGCCTGCCAATCCACCGCGCTCGGTTCGGGCAGCCCCGCCGTCACCCCCGGCACCGGCGCGCTCAGATGCCGCAGCATGTTCAAACACTGCGCCCGGTGGTGATACCCGTGCGTCGTCACGTGCGCGATCACCGCCGCGCGAGTGAACGAATACACCTTCACCTCCCCCGCTTCCCCCGGCCACTCAAGGCTCAGCGTCGCGGCATGATCCCCGCGAAACGATGCCACCGTCCTCAGCAGGTCCTCCTCCGCCTCCTTCAGCAACACCAGCAACTCGTCCGGAGTCCGATCCTTTTTCTCTCCACCCAGGTGCGGAAACTCCGGCACGACATTCAACATTGGCCGCGCCGTGCGACCGGCCAACCGATCCGTCCACCGCCTCATCGTGCCCACCACGTGCGTCAGCGTCTCGTGCAGCGACCCGAGCCCGATCTCAAACTTCTTGTGAAACTGCTCGCGCGTCAACCCGCGGCACACATTCAGCACGCCCCGCGTTCCCCACGCATCCGACTTGATCAGCACCTCGCACACGTCAGAAGTCATCATGGCCTTCGCTCCTTCCGCACTCGCCGCGGCACGAAACTCTACCACTGCGCTGAGAGCCAAATAAGCTCCCGCGGACCAGATCAGCACCCAAATCGGACCTCCTGCCAGTGAATGCCCGCAAGAGTTCGTCCGATGTCCCCGTGATAACCACCACGGGAGTGATCCGGAATGAACCTCGGCAAGGGCATCGTCTTCGCAATCACAGGCGCCACCGCCGCCGCCGCTCTCTGGGTCGGGCTCATCCTCGGAACCGGTCTCAGCCTCTGGATCCTCGCCCCCGTCGTCGGCGGCGCTGCCGGGTTCGGCATGATGAAGGCAACGCAGATGCGCGGCGGAGTCCCCGCGGGCGTCGTCGCGGCCCTCATCACCATCGCCGCGATCTTCGGCGCTCGCTACATCGCGGTGTCACACGTCGTGCACAAGCACCTCGCGATCACGGACGATGACGCATTCAACCTGCTCGCCGCTGACATCGCCAAGGACCTCGACGATCAGGGCATCGAGGCGTACGACGAAGAAGGAAACTACACCCGCCGCGTCGAGCGCGTCGCAACCCAGAACTGGAACGCCTGGTCCGAGGAAGAGCGCCGCCAGTTCATCGCTTCGAAGTCCCAGGATTCGGAGGCCGCCGCCGGAGTTCTCACGCCGCTCGGGCTGCTCTTTGACTTCGGCATCTTCGGAACGATCTGCGCTGCGCTCGCCGCCGGAACCGCGTTCAAGACCGCAAGCAAGACGCTCGAGACCGCGCTCGTTGAAAAGGGCCTCACCGATGGCGCGAGCGCCACCGCCGTCGCCGCGCACATGCGGCAGGGCGGCACCGTCCAATCCGCTGCAAAGGCCGTCGTCACCACCGATGCCCCGCCCGCGCCCTCCGGCGGCATCTGGAGCATCCCCCTCCGCGCGCCCGAAGAAAAGCCCCTCCCCAAGATTAAGGTCGTCAGCTCCGATGAAGGCGAAAGCGGCGACACAAAGCCCGAAAGCCGCGACGCGGCCTGAAGTCACGCCCCGCGCACTCGCCCGCCACTACGCCCCGCTTCCGCTACGCTGGCGACATGCCCACCGCCATCGCCCTGCTCCGCGGCATCAATGTCGGCGGAAAGAACATCCTCCCGATGGCCACGCTCCGCGACCTCTGCGAATCCTGCGGCCTGCGCGATGCCCGCACCTACATCCAGAGCGGCAACGTCGTCTTCCGCGCCGACAAGAAACAACTCGCCCGCGCTGCCGACTCCCTCGCCGACTCGATCCACAAGAAACTCAAGTTCCGCCCACCCGTCATCATCCGCTCAACCGCCGATGTCGCCGCGGCCCTCGAAACCAACCCCTTCGCTTCCCTTCCGAACTTGAACAAGAGACGCTGCCTCATCATGTTTCTTGAAAGCGAGCCCTCCGCCGCCGCGGCCAAGGCGATCAAAGCGCTCAAGTCCCCGCCCGATGAAGTCCGCCTGATCGGCCGTGAGGCGTACCTGCACCTTCCGAACGGAATCGCCGACGCAACATTGCCTCTCGCGCAGGTCGAAAAGCTACTCGCAGTCGCGAGCACTTCGCGGAATCTGAACACAACCGAAAAGCTGCTTGCCATGGCCGCACAGCTCGAATCGGCTTGAACTTGCACTCCCCACCGGGCTGCACGCCGATAGTGGATTCACACAGGAACCAGCCATGGCCATCAACTTCAAGTACCGCGTCATCAACTCCCAAGGTCAACCCACCGGCTTTCGCGCGAAGAAGGCGACACTCGGCGAACAGGGTCTTCAGCTCAAAGACCGAACCATCCCCGCCCCCGCGTTCCTCTCCGCCGCGACGCGCGACAAACGCATCGTCTTCGGCCACAGCGCTGATGGCGAACCGACCGGCATCGTGATGGAGGTCTACGGCGCCAAGCCCGAGCAGCTCGCTCACGAGTTCAACCGCCTCAGTTCCGAATCGGGCATCCAGAAGCGGCAGAAGGAACTCGAATCGCAAGGCCGCGCCCACGAGCTCGAGATTACCAAGTGCCCCTGCTGCTCCGCATCGATCGAACTCACCGGCTTCCCCGAATCGCCCGAAGTCTTCTGCCCCTACTGCAACAACATCGGCTCCACCAGCATCCCTGTCGAAGATCAGAAGAAGGTCCGCGTCTGTGACAAGTGCGGCTACTACGCCATCCCCCGCGGCATCACGTGCTTCTACTTTTACTTCCTGCTCGTCGTCTACGGCTTCCGCTACCAGCGCAAGCACATGTGCGGCCCGTGCATGAGATCCGAAGGCTGGAAGATGCTCGCCGGAAACGCGATCTTCCTGCTCGGCGTCCCTGTCGCCATCGCGCAGCTCATCCGCGCCTACGCCGGAACCGCCATCGTCGCCGGTTCATACAAAGGCCTCGAGCGCGGCAACCTTCTCGCCAAAAGCGGCAAGCTCGATCAAGCCGTCGCCTCGTACGATGAAGTCACCCAGCGCCTCGGCGGCAGCGCGGTCGCGAGCTACAACAAGGGTGTCGCCTACGCCCTCGTCAACCGCCAAAGCGATGCACAAAAAGCCTTCGAAGACTCCCTCATCTCCTGCGCCAACTTCCTCCCCGCCGCCCAGGCACTCGCCGCATCACTCCAGGCCCAAGGCCAGAAGATCGACGACCACCCGCTGATCGCCCCCTTCAAACCCAAGCAAGCCGCCTAACCCCCCCGCGCCGCACAAGTCCCGTCCTCCCGTGGCACCGGCCTCCCGGCCGGTGTTCCCCGCTCCCATTCCCACGTGGCACCGGCCTCCCGCCCGGTGTTCCGCGCTCCTCGTCCCACGTGGCACCGGCCTCCCGGCCGGTGTCTTCTCCCTCCTCCCCCACCGGGGGAGGTGCCGCGGCCTTGAGCGGCGGAGGGGGCTTCTCGTTCTACCTGTGCTCCCTCACTTACTTCTATCTGACTCCCTCCCACGCCACTCCCCGCCGCTCATCTCCGGGTGCCACCGCTCGCCGCTGCCTTGAGCGGCGCAGCAGTGCCGA
>CAYTYD010000002.1:26712-39959 GCA_964441555.1 uncultured Phycisphaeraceae bacterium
TGAGCGGCGCAGCAGTGCCGAGACCACCCGAACCCTCTCGAACACCCGCTCGGCAAGTGTCCCAACTTCGTCAGTTCCCCGTGCCACGGGCTTTGGTACCCAATAGGGCGCAGCCCAACGTTGTCAATGCAGCAAGTCCAAGCCCTTGCAAGACGGACAACAGGGCGATCACTGACTCATCAACGACTCCCTTAATTGCATGCTTGTTGTAGCCATCATCGTATTCAATACGGATCCCCCGCCGCGAACCGGTTGATGTCGGATTCTCAAGTCGCGCGATTACGTTCACCACGGATTGCGCCGGGGCCGGCCGCACGCGACCGCGGTCGCCCGCTGTCCCGGCAGCAAGGAAAAGGGCCGCGTCGCAGCGGCCCTTTCGCAATCGAACTTTGCGTGACGCGACGTTCTCAGCGGCGGCGCCGCCACAGGCTGGCCAGGCCGAGCACGAGCAGCGAAGCCGGCTCGGGCACCGTAGTGAACGTAAACTGCATCCGCGTCGCAATCGCAGGCTGCTCAGAGTTGAAGTTGTTGCCGGCGTTCGCGCGCGAGGACTCCGGGCCGCCGGCCGTGCGCGAGACATTCAACGGGTTCGAGGGGAAAGTGCCGTTGGCCTTAACCTCGACGAGCAAGTTGTACTGCGAGGGATCGTAGACGAACGGCGTGCCGGTGAAGACCATCTCGAAGCTCTCCGACCCGCCTGCGCCGCACGTAATCGAGTAGTTCGGGTTACTGTAGAACGTGGTCATCGCCGCGACGGCGTTCGGCGCGCCGCCACCGCCCAGGACCGGTATGCTCAGTCCGGTCGGGCTGTTCTGGCCGGGAATCCGCGCCGTCAACCCCAAGCTGATCGCCACGGAGCCTAACGAGTGGGTTTGCCCAACATGGTTTTCCCACGTCGAAAAAGCGATTCTCTCGATCTGCGCCGGCAGCCCGCCCGTGGCGTTGCTGAAGATCGTCCGATCAAAGACCTGGTGCATCACGCCGTTAGGTTGCCCGAACGGGATGACATTCCAATTCGAGTGCGGACTCGTCGGGTAGACTTGGACGTCCGCGGACGCGACCGCCGCCAACGATGTGAGGGCCCACACACACAGAACTACTTTCCGGATCATAACAGCTCTCCTCTCTAAACTCCCAATCCGACATTTCCCACTTGATCTGGCCCGGCTCCGTTGCCGGGCCGTCGAGGTGCACGATACCGCGCCCCGGTGCCAGGTGAACACGTTTTTTGATTTTTTTCCCGGGATTTCCCATTTGATTCTCCGCCCGCGACCGTCGCGGGCTTTCGAAGGCCAGAATACCGCGCCATCGCCCCCGTGGGAGCGTGATTCAGGGTGCCACAGGGGCCGTGCTTGTGACCGGTTCGGGTGTCTTCGGCGGCGCGGGCGACGTTCTCGCTGGCCCAGCGCGGACCACCCCCGCTGGTCCCGGCGTGCGGCTCAAGTTCTCGAATGGCGTTCCTCATCCCGACGCCGCCTTCGCCGGTCTGAGCCTGTGTATCCGATCCAGGATGGTGCGGAAGAGATGCCGCGGCACGGCGACCTCGGCCATCTGGAACACCACGTACCGCGCCGTCCGCACCACCTTGGCCCCGATCTTGATGAGCTTCTCGCGCAGCGTGGTCAGCGACCAGTGCGCCACTCCCGTGGGCAGCGCCAGCCGCCGCAGGAAGTTCCCCAGGTTGTACGCCAGGGCGAAGAGCTGCAGGCGGACGTGGTTGTCCGCGAAGTCGTGGCAGGAGAGCCGGGTCCACTTGACCGCGTTCTTGCCCTCCTTGATCCACTGCTCGGCGGTCCCACGACCGTTGTAGAACCGCACGACATCCTCCTCGTCCCGGCGCAGGTTGGTCACGATGAATCCCACGCGGGGGAACAACTCGCCGGCGTGCCACTCCACCTTCGCCACCACGCGGCGGTGCCTGCTCCAGCTGGCGGCCCGGTACGGGAAGCTGTCGTAGAAGATGATGGGCTGGTGCGGGGGACGGCCCACCGGGCGGCTCAGGAGGTAGTCGATCTCCCGCTGGAGCACCTCGTTGGCCGGGAGCCGGATGGCGTACCGGTAGCCCTCGGCCTCCAGGAACTCGTACACCTCGGGTGCGGCGAAGGCGGCATCGGCGCGGAAGTACCGGCGGATGCCCGGCCCTCGATACCGCGCCACGACCGGCTCCAGCAGCGACCGCCACTGGGCCGCGCTGTGGACGTTGCCGCGACGGAGCATGGCCCGCTCCAGGTCCCCGAACTGGTTGAAGCAGAACAGCGGGTGGTAGCAGGTGCACTCGAAGTGCCCGTTGTACTCGGAGCCTTCTTGCGCGCCGTACGTCTCTCTGACCGAGCTGTCCATGTCCAGCACGACCTCGGAGGACGGTCTTCTGGCGCGAAGCCCGTCGATCCACCGCCCACTCATGTCCGCCAGCGCGTCGAGGTTGCCCGTTTGCGTCAGCACCTCCGTCTCGAACCTTCCCATCTGGCTGGTGGAGGCGGCGTGCGCCTCCCGCGCCCGCCCGCCCACGACCTGGCGCATGGCCGGATCGACGCACAGCCGCTCTGCGTCGTTGGTGTCCTCGTACCCCGCCAGGCGGCTGTACACGGACTGCCGCAGCAGGGCCGTCATCGTGTGCCGCGTGTTCTTGCCCGTCCGCCGGTCGTGGAGCAACGCTCCCGCCGTCGCGCTCAGATCGAGGGCGTCATCGAGTTCGCGGTAGGCCAAGAGCCCCGCGTCGCTGGTCACCTTGGAGCCGTGGAACTCCAGCTTCAGACTGCCATCAAAACCGACCCGCAGGGCGTCCGTTGTGCCTTCACCCATTGGACCCTCCGGACGTCCGTGTCCGACCGTGCGAAAAAGCCCCTATTCCTGCGGTCAAACGTCACGTCATGACACCAGAACATAAGTTCCCATCTGGGAAATCCGGGTTCAATATGTCGCTCGCCGAACCAATAACAAAACACAATGCTCAGGATGAAAGTAGTGATGAACACATCTGAAAGTCGGGGGCGGTTCACTGACACGACCTCCAAGAGTCCCCAGGACAGTCCATACACCGGGGCAGGTGGCACGGCATCGTCGGTCCTCCCGTGCCATGGGTTTCGTCGCCTCGACGATACCCGTGCGAGGATGCGGGGATCGTCAAGCATGCACGTCCACAACTCTGCATGGGCATCGGCTGAGGACAGCCGAAGCCCATGGCACGAAACCAGGCCACCCGCCGGCTCAGGCGGCGTCACCGGAGACACCAAAGGCGGCGGTGAGTCCACCGGTAACGTCGCCCCGTACGGCTGGACCGAGATCGGTGCGGTCAGATACGTGTGGGATGGTTGGAACCTGCTCGCGGAGCTCGATGCGTCGGGTGTGCCGCTGCGGAAGTACGCCTGGGGGCTTGACCTCTCAGGGTCGGAACAGGGAGCCGGCGGCATCGGCGGCCTGCTCTTCGAAACCGACTGGGTGAGCGGTTCGCACGGTTCAGCAGGTCCTACGTACCACGCGCTCTACGACGGCAACGGGAACTTGATGAGCCTGAGAGACATCTCGGGCAACAAGGCCGCGGCGTACGAGTACGGCCCGTTCGGGGAGATCCTGACGATCCGGGGCAGCTACGCCACGCTCAATCCGTTCCGCTTCAGCACGAAGTTCGCGGATGCGGAGACGGGGCTCCTCTACTACGGGTACCGGTACCTGAACACCAGCACGGGGAGGTGGTTGAGTAGGGATTCCGCAGGAGAAGGTGCCAGTAATTGTCTTTATTCACTTGTCTCCAACCAACCCACCTCCTTTGTCGACCTACTTGGCCTATGTGACACTAATTTATGCTCCAGATCGTCTTCCACATCAACTGTTTCACCACCCTCCTTATATAAACGTGAGCGGCACGAACGGTCATTACCTCATGCGGGAATATCAAAGGGTGACTGGGCGACGCTTCCGGATAAAAGCTGGAACCCCTATACTAATGGGATAGTGTCTAAGATTTATTTGTCTTATGCTGCGTACTTCCATGCACATCCTAACACATTGCCTTGGTCTGGAGCCGCCTCTTTTGCAATTACTTCGGTGCCTAAGGCAATCGATACATTGCAAAACATGATTACTAATGAAAGTGGTGCCCAGCTATCTGGACTTCTTCCAACTGCCGAATCTGGACCCGGGCCAATTTCTAACCCGCTTAAGGCACGATATCGTTCAATGATGTCAACTATGTTGAAGATGGCACGTGCCATATATGATGATCTAGGATGGCAGCATGAAGCGTACGTCACTGGAGGCATTGCTGAACTTCGCTCTCAATATGAAATGGGCAATATTGACAGCAACACATTTCTGAATGGATGGTGTCAAATCGAGTACGGAAACGTAAGAAATGGACATCGAGCCCTGCTTCTTCGCGAGCAACAAGCAATATTGCAGCCCTCTTTTGATACCCTTGATACTCGCATTGAAGCACCTTTGATGAGCCGGATGGCGGAGGGGCCTATTCCAGGCCACACAGTACGATTTTCTTCGGTAGTATGTACAGGTGGCAACGTCACTGAATTTGCTTCACGATGGAGATGGGTTGACGGGCATGTATTCAATAGATGGCTTAATATGTCCCCGCAGCTCCGGGAGTCGCTTGTACCGCAATGAATAAAACGCATACATATAAAACTACACTTATTTGTATATTTTTAGTAATATGCATTGCATATGTTTTATGGAATCGCTTAGGTTATGAGCGAGTCAAGCTTTTGTGCGATAATGCACCAAGCATTGAGCAGGTTCATTGGCCACGCGACATTGCTAGCGATGTGTGGGGCAGGAGCGGGCGCTTTGTTGTTGATATCCATAATGCACGCCAACAGATATCCATTGATGCTGCACTCGTCGTCTTGAATCGTCGTGGAGACACAATATCTTCAGCGCACATCAATTCCTTCCCGCTTTCCAACAGCGCCGCCCGAGCTGAAATAAAGAGATTTGTTGATCACAACTCGAATAAAAACAACAGCACCATTAGTCAAATATTAAGTAAATATGATCAATGGCTACGTTCTGTAAATGCGAATAGGACCAGTGATGTGCCATTTTTGGTTGGAAGAATTGGAAACAACCCGTCCATGGATATATCTGTTGCATTGTCATTTGAGAACACGAGGCCATGGTGCGTTCAATACGACATTGTATGGCGGTAATGACACCATAGAGTGACGGCAGGTGGCACGGCCTCATCGGCCCTCCCGTGCCACGGGTTTCGTCGCTTCGACGATACCCGTGCCGCGGCCTCATCCACTCAAGAAAGTCTCATGATCGGCAGCACGACTCAACCTCAAGCCTTGGCACGCGGCACAAATCCGTTCGGCGTCATCATGCCAAGATGAAAGCAATCGCCTTCATCAAACCCGCACGCGATGCCGCGCTTCCGTGCCGCGCCCAGCACCAGCGTCGGATCCACGCGCCTCATCAACTCGCAAACCACAATCGCCGCATACGGAAACACGCCGCAGGTCTCCATCAACCACGATGTGTCGAAGTCCCGCTTCGGCCTCGCCCGCGAAATCTGCTCGATGCCGCGAGACTTCGCATAACGCCGCTTCGGCCACCATTCCGGTCCGACAGCCCAATCAAGGTTGTTCTTGAGCGAGAAACGCCGTGACCCACAGATGTACAGGCAAAAGCGGTTGCCCGTCGTTTCAAACAAGCCGAACCACAAGCCGTTCACGCGCCGGTCGGGCGCTTCCTTTGTCAGTACTTCGATCAGCCACTCGCTCAGATCATCTACATCGCGGCCGATGTCTACGTTCTCGAGCTTCTTCCACGCCGCGGCCTTTGACTTCTTTTTCGCCTGCCCCACCACCTCCCGAAACGCGGGCGCGGCCGACCAATGCG
Organism: uncultured Phycisphaeraceae bacterium; assembly: GCA_964441555.1. Taxonomy (GTDB): domain Bacteria; phylum Planctomycetota; class Phycisphaerae; order Phycisphaerales; family UBA1924; genus F1-120-MAGs238. The sequence goes on from CAYTYD010000002.1 coordinate 32,569, forward strand.
CAGCGATCACCCGCCGCAACACCCGTTCACAGGCCTCCGCGGTCTTGAAGTCCATGTGTACTTCCTGTATCGCGCTCAACGTGGAGCGTCCAGACAGCATAACAGCCCGGCCGCAGTGCCTTGCTCGGCGTGATACCCTTCCCCCTCCATGAAGCCCCGCGCTCCCAGCCTCATCCTCATCTTCATCACCGTCCTGCTCGATGTGCTCGGCTTCGGCCTGCTCATCCCCGTCGCGCCCAAGTTCATCGCCAAGATCGAAAACCTGCCCGAACTCGGCGCAGAGCACGAGACATCGCTGGCCTTCGGCCTGCTCATGGCCACCTACGCCATCATGCAGTTCATCTTCGCGCCGATCCTCGGTTCGCTCTCCGACCACTACGGCCGCAGGCCCGTCATCCTCATCTCGCTCCTGGGCTCCGGGCTTGATTATTTCGTCGCCGCGCTCTCGCCAAACCTCACCGTCCTCTTCATCACCCGCGCGATCAACGGAATCTCGGGCGCCAGCATCACCACCTGCAGCGCCTACATCGCCGACATCACCCCGCCCGAAAAACGGGCCGCGGGCTTCGGCATCATCGGCGCGGCGTTCGGCCTGGGCTTCATGCTCGGGCCCCTCCTCGGCGGCGCGCTCGGACAGATCGATGTCCGCATGCCCTACATCGCCGCGGGCGCGCTCACCTTGCTCAACTGGCTCTACGGCTGCTTCGTGCTGCCCGAGTCGCTCCCACCCGAACACCGGCGCGACTTCTCGTGGAAGAAAGCAAACCCCTTCACCTCGCTCCACTGGCTCTCGACCCACCGCGTCGTCGCCATCCTCGCCGCATCCCTCTTCATCGCTAACGTCGCGCAGTTCGGTCTCCACTCCACGTGGAACCTCTCGATGAGCTACCGCTTCAAGTGGGACCCGCTGCACGTCGGCGCCTCCCTCTTTGTCGTCGGCATCACCGCGGCCATCATCCAGGGCGGCCTCGCGCGCCGCATCATCCCCGCGCTCGGCGAGCGCCTCTGTCTCGTCGCCGGGATCATCATCGGAACACTCGCGTTCTTCGGATACGGCCTCGCCTCCGCGGGCTGGATGATCTACGCGATCATCGCGGTCGCATCGATCAGCGGCGTCGCGGGCCCCGCCGCGCAGGGCATCATGAGCAAGGCGATCCCGATGAACGAGCAGGGCCGCCTGCAGGGCGGGCTGGCGGGGCTCAACAGCCTGGCCGCGATCGTCGGTCCTCTCCTTGCAACGTACGTCTTCCGCCTGTTCACTTCGGCTCATCCGCCGTTCGAACTGCCCGAACGGGGCGGCGGCGCGCCGTTCCTGTCGGGGGGCATTCTGTGCTTTGTGTCACTCTTGCCAGTCCTCACCGTCTGGTCGCGCATGCCGGCCAAAGTGAAGGAATCCGCCGAAGAAGGCGACAAATGACCCCCGCGCCGGTGACAGCGCTATGTCACCGGCGCGAACGGAACTGAGAACCCGACCCCTGCGGGCCGCGTCTTACTTTGCGGGTTGTTCTGGGGAGGTGCCGGTGACACAGTCCATCTACAGCGTCCACCCGAGCGTCCAGATGGTCCAGGATGCGATTTCGCGCCTGAAAGAGAAAACCGGACGGTCGCTCGACGAGTGGATCCGCTTCATCAACAAGGAAGGACCGAAGACCGAGGAGGCGCGCCGCGACTGGCTGAAGTCAAAGCACGCGCTGGGCACCAACTACGCGTGGTGGCTGGCCGCGTGGTCGCTCGGAAAGGACACGGAGGATGGCGATCCGGCGAAGTATCTGAAGGCCGCGGCGCGGTATGTGGAGGACATGTACGCGGGGAAGAAGGCGCCGCTGCGCGCGCTGCACGACCGGCTCATCTCGCTCGGTCGCAAGACCGCGAAGGATGTGAAGGTGTGCCCGTGCAAAACGATGGTGCCGCTTTTCCGCGAGCACGTGATCGCGCAGATCAAGCCGAGCACGAACACGCGGATCGACTTCGGGCTCGCGCTCGGCGCGTTCGTGAAGGAGAAGCGCGGGAAGATCCCGGCGCGGCTCATCGACACGGGTGGGCTCGCGAAGAAAGACCGCATCACGCACCGGTTCGAGATCAAGTCTCTCGATGACATCGATGATGAAGTGGCGAAGTGGCTGAGAGTCGCGTACGAACTCGACGCGGGGTGATCACTCGACGTGACGGTGCTCGAGCGAATACGCCGTGACTTCGCGGGGGGGACTCAATGGGTCGTACACGATGTCGCGCTTCTGGCCGTTGTCATCGATCGTCACCTTGGCGGATGGAGGGCCGTCGGGGCCGCCGGAAGAGATGGACATGCCGCGGATCTTCTGACCGTCGCGCAGCCCGGCCTTGTGCGCCTCGGTGCCCTCGCGCACCCCGGTCACGACTTTGCTCGACACCGATGCGGACGTGTCGAAGCCCGGATCAAACGAGCGCGACACGCCGGTGCCGCGGCGGGCGGGCGGCGCAGCAATCGAATCCGGCAATCGCAGGTCGGCGCCATCGACGACGCAGGCCCGCACCGAATCTGCAAACGCCTTGCTCGTTTCCTTCTCGATCAGCCTGAGCACGAGTTCCGACGAGTACTTCTCACCGGAGCGAGTCCGATGGAACAGATCGATCATCAGGTCGTCGAGCGAGCGAGCGCCCTTGGAGACGCTGCGGATTTCTTCATCGACCGCGAGGGCGACGCGGTCGCCCCGTTCGTAGGGCACGTGCTGGACATCCGAGTTCTTCCAGAAGAGATCGTTGATCCGGGCCGCGCTCGCGTTTTTCTCGGGATTGCCGCCACCGCGTTCCAGCGCTTCATTGAGTTTCGCCACAAACTCCTGCGGCGAAATGAGACCGGCGCGAAGGAGCAAGCGCCGGGCGTAGAAGTCGGTGAAGCCTTCGGACATCCAGTACCCTGCGCCCTCTTCCGCGCTGCTGGCAATCTTGCCGCCGTTCCACGTGTGAAAGTACTCGTGCGCCAGGAGCACCTTGACCTGGAGCGAGCGCGGCGAATCGGGATCGAGCGTGATGTCGTTGTTGCAGAAGAGCGCGAACGAGTTGTCGAGCCCGGTGCCGCCGATGGAGAACGAGCCCTTGGATGCGGAAGTGCCGTTGGCCACGAGCGTGACGAGGAACCACGGGTCCGAATGGTCGGACCAGAAGTCGCGTTCGACCTTCACGATCGCGGCGACGCAATCGGCGAGTTGCTCCGGATCGACCTTCCAGTCGTCTTCCTTGATGGCGACGGCCACTGTGTTGCCCTGCACGCGGCGGGTGAGCACGCTCAGTTTGCCCGCGAGGATCAACGACCGGCGCGCATCCTGCATCGTTTGACTCACGGTGAACGGGCCAGCGCCCGCGCCGTAACTCGAGACGATGCTCCAGCCGTCGCGATCAAAGCCCTTGAAGCCAGCGGTCACGCGGCAGACCTCGTCGGATTCGAGGTGTTCGGGAATGATGAGGCCGAGCTCGCCGATGAAGTGAAAGCCGCTGGAATCGAGCCGGATGCGATAGTCGTTGCCGCGCTGCGTGGGCGGGAGCGTGCGGGACGGGATGGTGTAGCTCAGGCTCAGGCGATCGGCGCGGTCGTGGGTGACGACCCACCGATTGGTTTCGGGGTGCGTCACGGTGAGCGTCTTGCCAGCGTGATCGCGCACTTCGAGGCCGGTGATGTCCGTGGGGTCGCTCGCAAAGCCCCCCCACTCCGGCTGGATCTTGAGGTCGGTCGTGCCGTCGGCATCCCCCGGGATGTCGACGGTGACGCGCACCTTGGGTCCATCAAGCAGCTCGAAACGGAGAGCCACCTCGGGCGGGCCGAGATTCAGGGCGATGGCGGTGACGAGCAGGTTGAGCATTCCGATCTCCTTGAGAAGCCACAAGGATGCGCATCCGGGGCGGGTCCGTCGGCGTACGCTGGCAATATGCGCACGATACTCGTTTTTTTGGCCGCGGCACCGGCGATGGCGTTTCAGCCGACCACCAACCCGACAGCGCGGCCGGAGAGCGCGCCGGTTCGCTCGGCGCGCGGGGGCCCAGAGCGGGTGAACTGGTGGAACGACCGCGTGTTCTACGAGATCTTCGTTCGCTCATTTGCGGACTCGACGAGCGGGCCGCTGGCGGGCGATGGCATCGGCGATGTGCCGGGGCTGATCGAGCGGCTCGATTATCTCAACGATGGCAACCCGGCGACGACGACGGACCTTGGCATCGGCGGGATCTGGCTGATGCCGATCATGCCATCGCCGAGTTACCACGGCTACGACATCACGGACTACTACGACATCAACAAGCAGTACGGCACGCTGGACGATTTCCGGCGGCTCGTGAGCGAGTGCCACAAGCGCGGCATCAAGGTCGTCATCGACCTCGTGCTCAACCACACATCGAATCAGCACGAGTGGTTCAAGGACTCGCTTGAACCGAAGTCCGCGCACCGCGACTGGTACATCTGGAGCAATGTAGACCCCGGTTGGAAGGGGCCGTGGAATCAGCGGGTGTGGCACGCGGCGCCCGCGGCGGGCCCGGAAGCGCGCGAAGGCTTCTACTACGGCCTGTTCTCGCACGTCATGCCCGACCTGAACTTTCGCAATGCGCAGGTGACGGACGAGGTGACGCAGATCTGCCGCTTCTGGCTGGCGAACGTTGGGATCGACGGGTTCCGGCTCGATGCGATCCGGCACCTGATCGAAGAGGGGCAGGTGCAGGAGAACACGCCCGCGACGCACGCGTGGCTGCGTGACTGGTACATCATCACCAAGGGGTTCAACATCGATGCGATGTCGATCGGCGAGGTGTGGGCGGACAGCGCGCAGGCCTCGAGCTACGTCGGCGATCAGATGAGCATGGTGTTTGAGTTCGCGCTCGCGGACGCGATGATCGCGTCGGTGAAGGCGGGGAACAAGACGGCGCTTGTGGGCGCGCAGGACACGGTGCTGAAGCTCTACCCGCCGAACCAGTACGGGCGGTTTCTGTCCAACCACGACCAGACGCGGGTGATGACGCAGCTCAAGGGCGATGAGGGGGCGATGCGTGCCGCGGCTTCGCTGCTGTTGACGGGTCCGGGTGTTCCGTTTGTGTATTACGGTGAAGAGATCGGGATGACGGGCGACAAGCCCGATGAGAAGCTGAGGACGCCGATGCAGTGGACGGGGGGCGCGGGCGCGGGGTTCACGACCGGCAAACCGTGGGCGGCGGCGAATGCCGGGTTTGAGTCGCTGAACGTCGAGAAGCAGAGCGGCGAAGAGGGCTCGCTCTTGAATCTGTATCGCGGGCTGATCCGCGTTCGGAACGCGAACCCGGCGCTTGCGACCGGAACGACGTGGCAGGTGCAGACGGATCGGCCGGAGGTGGTCGCGCTGCTGCGTCGGCGAGCGATCAAGGCGAGCCCGGAACGTGGAATCCAAGCGGCGCAGAACGCGGTGCTGACGGTGATCAACCTGAGCGATGCGCCGATCGAGGGGTGCTCGCTCTCGCTCGAAACGAGCCCGCTGCGGGGCGAACTGGCGGCGCGTGAGTTGCTGTCAGGAACACCGGGCGCTGCGCTGGTGCTCGACGAGCGCGGGGGATTCAAGGGGTATCGCTTCGAGGAGAAGATCGAGGGGCGCGGCGGGCGCGGGACTTGGGTGATCGAGCTCAAGTGATGTGTGCGCTTGGGGGCTCTTTCAGAATGGAAGAAGTGTGCAGGCCGGAGGCCCGCACCACGGGTTCTGAAACGGCTAGCGGCGCGAGTGGAAGCGCATGGAGATGTCGCCGGTGAGGTCGAGCGTTTCGAAGTTCATGGATGTGTACGCGGCGAGGATGGAGTTCCAGAAGGAAGTAGCGCCTGAGTTTGCGGGGATGATGCTGAGTTCCCAGGAGCCGGGGAAGCGGTCGAAGACGAGGGAGGCGGCAGCGCGGCCGAACCCCGCGCGGCGGCTGGGGGCTGCGATGAAGAACTCGAGCAGCTTGTGGTCGCGATCCGTGCTCATGTGACGGAAGGGCGCGTGGCTGACGATGGCGAAACCAACGACGTCGGCGGAGGCCTTGAGCAGGAACGGGTCGATGAGCGGGTTTGTGAGCCAGTCTTCGCAGAAGTTCGGGGTCCAGCGGGCGCGGGAGTCGAGGCGGTAGAAGTCGGTGAACTGAGAGAGGTCGTGGAGATAGAGGGGGCACAGCCGGCGGAGCAGCGTGCGGGAGCGCGAGTGTTCGCGGGCATCGAGCAGGGAGAGGTCGGACATCGGCCCTGAAAGTTAGGACGGTGGTTGAGCGTAGTTCTCGGGGGAGAAACGCCGATCTTGGAGGCTGGTGAACCAGGAACCGAACCAGTCGAGGCGGTTATGGATGGGAGCCGCGATCGCGGCCCTTGTGGCGGGCTGCGTGTTTTTCTCGTGGCGTGGTCCGGTGCGGGCGGTTTCGTACTGGGGCAGCTACGACTTCACGCTGATCTACTCCTCGGCCCGGGCGTGGGTGCAGGGGGAGAGCCCGTACGAGAAGGAGGCGGTGACGAGGGCGTGGATGAGCGGCGGCGGTCCGGCGGAGCGCGACCCGATGATCGCGCGCGGGCCGGCAACGCTGGTGTATCCGCCGCCCGCGCTCGCGGCGCTCGCGCCGATCGCGGTGATGCCGTGGAAGCTCGCGGTCTGGACGCTGGCGGTGCTGAACACGGTGCTGGTCGCGTGGTCGCTGGCAGCGCTTGCGAAGATGGCGGGGCTCAAGGGCGCAGCGCGTGTGGGTTTCTTTGCCGCGGGCATCTGGCTTGGTCCGGCGATGACGGCGGTGGCACAGGGACAGACGGGTTTGATCGTGCTGGGGTGCGTGTGCCTGGGCGCGCTTCTCCGGTGGAAGGGCGGACGCGTCGGCGCGGGAGTGCTGCTGGGCCTGGGCGCGGCGATCAAACCGCAACTCGGGCTGTTGTTCATCGTGTACGAGATCGGCAGGCTTCGTTGGCGCGCGGCGATCGCTGCGGTGGGCATCATCCTGGTGCTGACGCTGATCGGAGCGGGCCGGATGCAGATGGCGGGCGTGGACTGGAACACGCAGTGGCGCGCGAATCTCGCGGCGTTTACGAAGCTGGATGACGCGAACCCGGGATTGGCGAATCCGATCCGCTATCAACTGATCAACCTGCACTACCCGGTGCACAACGCGGTGGATGATGCGGGCACGGCATCTGCCGTGGTGCTGGCGGTGTGCGGGGCGCTGTGCCTGGCGTACTTTCTCGCGGATCGGAAGCGCGGGAACGAGGAACGGTCGGAGCTGCTTTCGCTGAGCATGGTGAGCGCGGAGCGGAGCCGGTAATGGCTCAGCGCGTTCCAGGCCTCATGGAAAGCGTGCCGGATCATTCGTGACGCAACGCCTCCACGGGGGTGAGCCCATTGATGTCGATGGCCTCCAGTTCGTCCAGTGCCTGCACGCGCCCACGCAGCGCCTCCCGC
>CAYTYD010000003.1:0-15834 GCA_964441555.1 uncultured Phycisphaeraceae bacterium
TTCTTTTTCTTCTTGCTTTTAGTTGGTGTCGTTTGTGTTTTATTATTATTTGGTAGATTTTGTTTGTAATTTGGTGATTTTTCGTAAGATGAACGATCGTGCCTGTGATTTGGCCAAGGGAGTGATTGCCGCCGGATTGGCAGGTGGTGACGCGGCATATTGGAAAGCCCATGATCAGGCCATGGTGCTCGGTGGCATGACACCGATTCCCGCAGATGTCGTTGCCCCCATCGCCAATGCTGCGACCATTGATGTTGCTCGGTTGCGGGATGCACAGATCAGCAAAGCAGCGGACCAACGACTTGCTGAATCTGTCAGGGCCACGAGTGCTCAATCCATCACCGAGCTGCCCACCCTCTTCATCAATGGAAAGCGGCTGACCCGTTGGAGGGGTGGCGTGGATTCCAAAGAGCTCATGCGCGAGGTGATCATCGAGGCGTGCGGCGGCGTCAAACGCGATCCTCAACCGACACCTACGCCTTGACAGAGCCCTCGATGTGCCGATAAGTCGGCATTGCAAACTGGTTTGCATGACAGAAGCGTCGAATTGTGTTTGAACGCATGCAACCTGGCGCACTCCGCAAGCGGAGAGTGGGGGGAGTTCCAGCATGTCGCTCGGCACGTTGGAGCTTGATCTGCACTCGCGGCGTGTGTGTGCCGCTTCTTGTGAGGAGTCGTTTGCCCGAATCAACCAATGCTCATACGACCGGCCTGCGTTCATGTGGTGATCGCAGTTCCGGATCGATGTGAGAGACAACCCGCCGATGGTGTGGAACAGCATGCCGCAATGCGATGCGAAAGGGGTATCGACGAGCGGTCATCGAGTAGTTTGTCGAGGTTGAGTCGCCTGAGAACGCAGGTGGCAGCAGGGGGCTTTCGGGTTGGGGACGGGTTGGAGTGAAGTTGGGGAATGTGGGTCGGGGGCTGGGCCAGATGGCAAGTCGCGAGTGGCGGCGTGCACTCTGGCCCGGTGCTTTTCCGTGACTTGCGTTATCGGGCCAATCTGGACCATTCCCGTTTGGTTTGCCAACGCAGTTGTGGTAAGTTCCCGTCTTCTCGTGGAGGTCCAGTGCCGCGCATTGGGTGATGGCCTGGTTTAGTCGATTCGAATTCCCGTCCTGTTTCAATCGAAAGGGTGCCGCGCGTGCAGAATCACTCCAAGGTGTGTGGGTTGTCGGTTACAACGTATTCGATCGCATTGTTCATGGCGGCGGGTGCCGCTGCCAACGCTCAAGTCGTTCGACAGTTTGATGGTTCAGACTGCCGCATCGGCACCATTCCGGCAGCCAACACGATTCTGCCGCCACTGCCTGCAGGCCATCCCGGTGGTGGTGATGATTGCGCTGGAGGCGATCACACCGGCTGTGGTAAGGCTTCGATGTACAAGGCCTTGCTCGCTCGCTTGGCGGCAGAAGGACGCACTGAAGACGAACAGATTCTCGAACCTGCTGAAAATCTGGGTGATACCGATCTGCTCGATAACAACTTTGATGTCGATATCGATCCCAGTGCGGTGACGATTGCCGGCTCAAACACCATGACACTGCGCAGCATGGTGAATGGGCTGTCGGAGTTCACATTCCGTCTGCGCTCCAATGGCGGCAGCATCACCAATGGCTACACCATCTCCAGTGTCGTGATCAACGGCACGACGACGATTCCGGGTTCATCGGTTGTGGTGGCCGGCACCTACGGCCGTCGTATTACACTCGATCGTGCGTACAACGCTGGTGAAATTTTCACCGTGAAGGTGAACTACAGCGGCACGCCCCGAAGTGTCGGCCTTGGCAGCTTTGCCATCGGTGCCACAGCATTGAATGGGCTCCCCTTCGCTGCTTCGCTGGCAGAACCGTACTACGCCGCGAGCATCTGGCCGGTGAAAGACGGTGAAAATGGTCAGCCCGGCGACAACGCGGATAAGAGCACCGCGACCATTAATCTCACGGTTCCCAATGGGCTTCGCGGCGTCGCCAACGGCATGTTGCAGAGCACGACGCCGGTGGGCACGACCAAGACCAAGTACACCTGGCGCACCAATCTGCCCACGGCGACATACCTCTACGCATTCGGCGTGCATGCCTACAACGTGTACGACTACACCTACAACTACCCGCTTTCAGGCGGCGGTACTGGTGCGATGCCCTTCCAGATCAACATCTCGCCACCGAGCGACACCACGAACAATCGCAATGTGTGGGCTCAGTCGCTGCAGATGCTGGAGACATTCCGCCCGGTTTTCGGCCTGTATCCCTTCGTAAGTGAGAAATACGGCATCTATCACTTCACCTTTGGCGGCGGCATGGAACACCAGACCATGACCGGCATGGGTGGCACATTCTCAGAGAGTGTCACGGCTCACGAACTTGCACACCAGTGGTGGGGCGATAACGTCACATGCCGCACATGGAACGACATTTGGATTAACGAGGGATTCGCCACATACTCCGAAGGCCTGTGGTTTGAACGCAAGCCGGGTTCGGCGGGCATCAGTGCTCTGCATTCGGCAATGGCCAGCCGCCGCCCCACGAATCTGACCGCGACGACCGGCTCCAGCGCGTATTGCTACGACGTCAGCAATCCCAATAACATCTTCAGCTCCAACAATTCTTATCGCAAGGGCGGTTGGGCACTGCACCAGCTCCGCAAGATTGTGGGCGATGCGACCTTCTTCCAGATTCTGGCGAATCATCGTGCAGCGCATACAGGCACGGGTGCGACGACACAGAACTTCGCGGATGTCGCTTCGACGACCTATGGCTCGTCGCTGCAGTGGTTCGTCGATCAGAGCGTGTCTGGTCAAGGCACCCCTGCTTACCTCTACGGCTCACAAGCAGTCACTGTGAATGGGCAGAATTACCTGAAACTGCACATCCGGCAGACGCAGCCCACCGCGATGGGCGCGAACGACAAGTTTATTTTCCCCGTGGACATCCGTGTCGATCGCACCGGCGGCAGCACGACGTATGTCGTTTGGAACGACGAGCGTCAGGAGCACTTTGTGATCCCGCTCACAGCTCCAGCGACGGGCATGGCATTCGACGAGTTCAACTGGATCCTTTCCAGCAGCCGCGCCAGCGAGACGTATATCGACGGCCCCGCCAAAGTCGTGCAGACCGTTCCTGCTCCCGGCGCGACCGCGGCGACCGGCACAACGCAGGTAAGGATCACCTTCTCTGAGCCGGTGACAGCATCTGCAGGCCAGTTCTCCATCTCTGGCCCCGGTGGCAGTGTGCCATTCACATTCACGTACGAAGCGCTGAACAACACGGCGGTGCTCACGGCTTCGGCGGCTCTCGCAGGAGGTGCCTACACCGTGACCGCCCTCGACACCATCACCACGGTGGCGTCGGGCCAACGCATCGATGGCGAGATGACCGCGCCCTCCTCGCCAGCCAGCGTGCCATCTGGCGATGGTCTGGCCCTGGGTAACGCCATCTTCACGTTCAGCGTGGACGGATGTCCGTCAGATTTCAACGGCGACACAGTTTCTGATTTCTTTGATTATCTGGATTTCGTCGCGGCTTTCAGCAGCAATGCCCCGAGTGCCGATTTTAACGGCGACACATCCATCGACTTCTTCGACTACCTGGACTTTGTGGCCGCGTTCAGCGCTGGCTGTCCGTGAGTGTTCATTTCACGCCTTCAGTGAAGACCCGCCGCCCAGGCGGGTTTTCTATTGGGGTGGTTGCCCCATTTTGCGCAAAAGTTGGTCGTCGTGGAAGAGATTTCAGCATTGACCCTTGAGGAAGATGGTGGCGATGTGGTAGTCTGGTGATCCGAACCGACTCGTGATGTTCAGGGAGGTGGATATGAAGCATGTGACAAACCGTTCGGCAGCTCTGCTGGCTGCAGCCGCGTTGACAAGCGTTGCGACTGCCCAATGGCTGCCACAGCACACCGAATCCCGCCGCGTGGTGACCGATCACAATGGTGCTCGCATCGAAGTGGTCCGATCCAACGGTACTGGCTCTGACGTGTCCCCCGCCGGCGTGCTGTGGTCCTATCGCAACACGTTCGCGGCGATCTCTTCGTCAGTCTCCTTCGGCGCGGGCACCGGTCAGGGTCCGGTGCTGTGGGTTGGCCAGTCTCTCAACGGCGAGCGCGTGCAGACGTTCAATGTGCCCGGTGATGGGTCTGTGTTGAATGAGTATGCCGTGACTTTGAACAGCCCGGCTGGCGTCTCGGCTTCTCCCGATGTCGATCGCGTCGCCGTGCTTGACGGTGTCGAATACTCCGGACCATTCCAGGTGCGCGGTCTGAATTCCGCCGGCCCGATGTGGTCGTTTGATGTTCCCGCTCCGTACAGCGTGTACTACGCCTCGCGCTGCATCAAGATGTCGCGCGATGGATCCACGGTTGTCGCAGGATTCAATTATTACGATCAGACTCTTCAGCAGTCGTTCGCACGCGCCTACTTCATCAACGCCGCGGACGGCACGCTCCGCTCGCAATGGGATGGAAATGGCGGCATCACCGCCGTCGATGTGTCTGATGATGGCTCGACCGCGCTCATCACCAACGATTTCAATGGTCGCGTGATCGATACGGCCACCGGCACGCAGTCGTTCAACGCCACGGGCGCTGGCTCTGGCGGCTGGTACGTTATCTCCGGCAATGGCAACACCATCGTCGTGGGCGGGTTTGATATGCGCGTGTTCAAGAAAGTTGGCACCAGCTGGACAAATGTCATCAACTTCTCCGGTCCCAATCAGTGGTTCGCATGGGGCTTTGCCGTGTCGCGCGATGGCAACACTGTCGTGTCGATGTCGCACGTGTATCTGAACTATCTCGAAACCTACACCCGTGCGTGGGATGTGCCCTCGGGCGCACTCTTGGGAACCTATTACACAACTGCTGGCGGCGCTCTCCAAAGTTCGATCTCCGGTGCCGCGTGCTCTGATGATGGCTCCTCCTTCGCCGTCTCCACATGGGGCAGCGAAGACAACGCGCATCCGGAGGTGCACATCTTCGATCGAACCGTGAGCGTGGTGGGAACCATCGACACTCCCGGCTCGGTCTTTGCCCTTGCGATGTCTCCCAACGGGCGTTATGTCTCCAGCGGTTCCAAGGCCGCTCATGCCAACAACTTTGGCAATGGTGGCGATGTCTTCCTGTGGGAGGCCGATGCCGTGTGTGCTGCTGACTACAACGGCGACACCGTGGTGGACTTCTTTGATTATCTGGACTTTGTCTCCGTCTTTGCCGGTGGCGGCCCGGATGCCGATTTCAACGGCGACACGGTGGTCGATCTCTTTGACTACCTCGATTTTGTCGCGGTCTTTGCCTCGGGTTGCGAATAACCGGATTCGGACCGGCTTTGCCCAAGTCCTGCTGCACCGGCACGGGGCTTGACGCCGATGCAACAATGTGAGTACCACACGGGCGAGACGTCCTCTCGCCCGTGTGCGTTTTGAGGGTTGCCCATGAGCCGCGATATTCGCTCGCACATCTCGTTCAGCATCTTCGCTGCCTGCGGCATCGCACTGAGCGTGGGATCGCTTGCCGCTGCGGCACCTGAATACCCCGAAACCGCCCGGACCCCCAAAGGCCTGACGCCCGCAGAACGTCAGTGGCTCAGTCAGAATCCCATCCTGCCGCCTGCTGCAGTCACACCCCCGCCGACAGGCCCCGTGCGCTGCGCCAGCGAATACGAGCCGATGGAAGGGATCATCCTGGCGTGGGAAGGCCCCAGCACATGGACCGACATTGTCGCACAGATGGCCGCCGCAATCACCACTACCGGTAACGCGCTGGCATATGTCGGCATCGACGCAGTGGGGGAGAACACAGCGTGCAACAGCCGCGTGACCGCGTACGGCGGAAATACCGCCAATGTCCGTTTCGTCAGCGGCGTCAACGACACCATCTGGATTCGCGACTATGGGCCGCGATACATCTTTGAGGGTGACAACGCTCGCCCCGTCCGCGGTATTGTCGATCACACCTACAACCGTCCTCGCGCCAATGACGACAATTGGGATACCACGTGGTCCACCTACCGCAAGCACAAGTACTACGAGCTGCCGCTCACGCACGGCGGTGGCAATATGCACTTGAACGGCATCGGTGCTGCCTTTGCCACTCAGTTGATCGTCAATGAGAATCCCGGCAAGACCGCAGCGCAGATCATCGACATCTGGCGGCAATATCAGAACATCAACACCACCATCACTCTGCCATTCCCCACGAACATCGACGTGACGCAGCACATTGACATGTGGATGTACATTGCCGCAGATGATGCCGTGCTCATCAGCGATTGGGATCAGAATCGCGGCAGCACGCAGGACACCATCTGCAACTCGCAGGCAAGCAGCATGGCAGGCAGTGGGTATCGCGTTGTCCGAGTTCCGGCGCGTTCTATCGGTGGTACTCACTACACCTACACCAACGCGGTGATGTGCAACGATGTGGTGCTCGTGCCCAAATATCCGACCACCCTCGGCACGACACTCGATAACCTCGCACTTGCCGCTTGGCAGAATCTGTGTCCTGGCAAGACCATCGTCCAGATCAATTGCGAAGCCATCGTCACGTCCGCCGGTGTGATGCACTGCATCTGCATGCATGTGCCCAAGCACAAGGGGCGCGTGGATGGCGCGGGGCTCGCGCCAACCGTGTATCAGCGCACCTTGCGAGGTGGGCAGATCATCCCCCGCGGCGGCACACAGAATGTCGATTGGACTGCTGATGATGATCAAGCAGTCTCATCTATCACGGTTTCCCTTTCGCTTGACGGCGGCTCAACCTGGAGCAATCTGGCCACCAATGTTGCTGACTCTGGGCGATATGTCTGGAACGTCCCCGGCACGGGCTCGAATGTGCCCAATGCCCTCATGCGCGTGACGGCCAAAGATGCCGGAAATCGGACCGACTGGGACCCGGGGGTGACGACTTTCTTCTTGGGAACACCCTGTCTGGCTGACATCAACTTGGACGACACCGTTGATTTCTTTGATTATCTGGACTTTGTTCAGCTTTTCTCATCAGCGTCTTTGCAAGCGGATTTCAACGGAGACACAGTGGTAGATTTCTTCGATTATCTTGACTTCGTAGGTGCTTTTGCCGGTCCATGCAATCCATGACCAGCGGTCCGGAAACAACTGTTTCGAATCGTCATCAACGGGTTAAAACCCCGAAACTGTCCCGAACCGACAGACAATTTGTTGCGGATGTGGTTTCGGGGCCGGGTATGTGGTAGTTTCTAGTGTCACCGGGCGCGGTCGCGCCCCCTTTATGGAATTGGAGAGATTCGATGATTCATGCCCGTACCGCCGGTTCGGTGATCGCTTTGTTGATTGTCGCCGGGTCAGCGTGTGCCGCTGATTCGGTTTCCGGTCTCACACTTGCCACCAGCGAAACCATGTCAGCCCAGCGCGGCGTGGTTGGCGCATTCTGGACGGGTCAGACGATGGTGCAGCGGAGTCTGGCTCCCTGGGAAGAGTGGGCGGATACCCCTGCCCCGTTAAGCAACACTGGTCCCGTCGCCGCCTGCTATGCACCGGATACCGATCCCAATGTGATTGCCAATACCGAGGCGTACCTGGGGCGCGTGTGGGGCAGCCGCTTCTACGCGGGCGGATCCTGGAATTCCGGTGGTGTGATCAATACTCCCGTCAACGTGACCTGGAGCTTGGTCCCCGATGGTGTTTCCATCGGCAGTGGTGTCGGCGAGGCCGTCGCGAACAGCGATCTCTTTGCCCGCATGGATGCGCAGTTTGCATCACTGGGCGGCCGCGCGACCTGGATTGCCAAGATCACCGCCGCCTTCAACCGCTGGCAGGCCCTCACTGGCGTGAACTACACCCGCGTCACCAACGGCGTCAATGACTGGGACGATGGCGCCGCCTGGGGTGCGGATGCCTCGGCCACGCGCGGCATGGTGCGTATTTCCATGAAAAATATCGATGGTGCCAACGGCATCCTTGCCTACAACCAGTTCCCCGGTGGCGGAGGCGGCGGCGACATGGTGCTGGATCGCAGCGAGGGTTGGAACGATTCTTTCGTTGACTACCGCTGGCTCCGCAACATCGTCGGCCACGAACACGGCCACGGTCTGGGTCTCAATCACGTCTGCCCGATCACAAATTCCAAGCTCATGGAGCCCTTCGCCTCCAACTCATTTGACGGCCCCCAGCAGGATGACATCCGCGGCGTCCAGTATCTCTACGGCGACATCTATGAGCCCAACGCCTCAAGCGCTGCGGCGACCGTGCTTGGCGCGCTGAACAACGGTTCAACCATCACCGTCGGCAATGTTCCCTTGCCCAATACCAGCAACGCAGCCACGGTCAGCATTGCCAACACGTTGGATAGCGACTGGTATGAGTTCTCCCTCGCCAGCAATCGCGTGGTGACCGTCACCGCCACACCGATTGGCAGCAACTACGACGACAGCCCGCAGAACGGCAGCTTGGCGGGCAATTGCTCCAACAACAACTTCACCAACGCGCTGGCTCTGGGCAATCTGAGTCTCCAGCTCTGGTCTGAGGCCGGACCCACTCAGTTGGTCTCCACGAACACGGCAGCCGCCGGCTCGGCTGAGGTGATTTCGCAGTATCTGCTTTCGCCACCCGGTAATTACCAGATTAAGGTGAATTGCACCACATTGGCTGCGGGAGAATCTCAGCTCTACAAACTGACGATTGTCTCTGATCTCAACATCACCTTCACCGCCAGTGACGGAACCTTCAATGACAAGGTGCGCCTGGATTGGACCAGCACCCCCAACGCCACTGGCTATCGCGTCTATCGCGGCACCACCAACAGCTTCGGTTCCGCCACCCAGATCGCTTCTGTCGGCTTCTCGGGCGGCACGCCCCCCTTCACGTACGACGACACCACTGCGGTTGCCGGTCAGGTGTATCACTACTGGATCCGTGCCGGCTTCCCTAATGGTGCTTCCACTCGCTATCAGGATTTGGCGGGCCCGGAGTCTGGTTTCCGGACCGCGCCCCCCTGCCAGGCCGACTTCAACGCCGACACCTCGGTGGACTTCTTTGATTACCTCGATTTCGTCGCCGCATTCAGTGGCAACGACCCCAGCGCCGACTTCAATGCCGATACTTCGATCGACTTCTTTGACTATCTCGACTTTGTCGCGGCCTTCAGCGCGGGCTGCTGATCAGGTCTTCACAGGATGAGTCTCAGGCCGGGCCACGTGCCCGGCCTTTTTCATGGATTCTGCACGGGCTTGGCAAACAATCGGTATTCAAACGGCCGCGAAGCCGGACCCACTCGATCCGTGTGGTCTGTGGGCCGTAGACCAAGCATCTTCAGGTCTTTGTCCAGGCGGGCAGCTTCGTTGCTGCGGCCATCGATTCGAATCAACGCATGCGTGGGTTCCGGCCACGCCTGAGCCGGACCATTTTCAGGGGCATACAGCGACGCTGGTGTCCACACAAATCGAACGGCCTTGCCGCGCTGCTGCGCTGCTTGCCGTGCATACCACAACACCTCGGGGCGCGCCTCGATCAGGTCGTCAGCGACAATCACGGATCCTTCCGCCAACTGATCCGCCAATCGGATGCCCGCGCTCTTGCCGCTGCTGATTCCTCGCCCGCGCTCGCTGAACACCGAATAAAAAACCGAGCCCACCAGCAGCACCAGAACTGTGATCTGCGCCATGGTTCGGCCGATCAGCGCAGAGCGACAGACTTTCGGTCCGGTCAAGAGGCCGTGCAAAGCCAACCCGGCCACCGGCGAGAGGATCGCTCCCACTGGCAGCAGATATCGCGGATTGGAAACCCCAGCAAGCGCAAACAGGGCCAATGCGATCCCCGCCGACAGCACGATGAGCCGCGTCGCATCCGCTCCAGCAATGGGTTGCCTGACGTCGCCACTTGCTCCCACTGATCGCCATGCCCTCCACGCCAGCGCGGTCAATGGCATTGCTGACAAAGCCACCGTCAGTGGCATCGTCGCAATCTTTCCCACGCGATTCCACGACCACAAAAACTCCGCCACACTCTGGGTGATTGGCGCGACGGTTCCCGCATGACTGCGTTGCCAGATGATCCAGCCAAGTCCACCCAACACCACCGCCGCACTCGCCAATGTCGCGACAACCTGACCTCGACGTACCTGCAAACCTGTCGGCTTGACGATCAAAGCCGCAATGCCGAGTGCAACCAGAACCAATCCGGCCGCAGGCCCCTTGGCGAGGCCTGCGATGCAGATGCCGGCAAAGGTGATCGCCAGCGTGGAAAGGTGTCGACCCCGACCGCTCATTACACATTGGTCGACAAGGCCCCAGATCGCAAGCGCAACTCCCAGATTGTGCAAGGCCTCAATCTCTGCCGCACGCCCGCTTTCCCAGAACCACGGAGTCAGCAGGTGCATGGCACCGGCCGCAAACGCGGAACCTCTGCCAAACCAGCGCGAAGCAAACCAAGCGGACGCCATGGCAGTCATCAGCATCGACAACGCCGACACGGATCGCGCTGCCAGTTCGGTCTGCCCCAGGAATGACGACATCCCCGCGATCGCCCAGGCCATTCCCGGCGGCTTGCGAAGGTACGGCTGCTCAAACATGGTGGGAGAAAGCCAGTTCCCATTCTGCATCATTTCCCATGCAGGAATCGCGCGGTGACCCTCACTCATCGAAAGCCCCGACGACCCGGTCAGCCACTCATATACCAACCACGTCAGACACGCCAGCCCGATCAGCCGCGGCCCCCAAAACATTACAGCGTTATGTTCGGCATCTCGCGGCATGGCTCAGCGTGTTGAACCCGGTGCTGGCTTCACCGTGGTTGGCGCGGGCAGCGGAACGGTCTCCGCGTGAGGGCTTGTTCCTTCGATCAGTGGCGTCCCGTTGCGCAGCGCGTTGCCGATGGGCACGCGCCATTGATCCAGCATCTGCTTCACTTTCAGGTGTTTACCAGGCACATAGTCGAACTCTTCAGCTTCGCGCAGTGAAGCGTCATAGTCCTTCTCCTGAACAATCGTGCGATACAGCACAATCGCGCAGCCGGTTCGATGTGTGCCCGCGCCGCAATGCACCAGCACAGGTTGATTCGTGGGGTCGTTGATCAGCCGCAAGGCCTGCAAGTATTCATTCGGATCGCCGCTCGCATCGCCATACAGGTGAAACGAGTAACGCGTCACGCCCAGCGCCGTCGCGGCTTTGGCCATCCGCGCCTCACCCTCCGGATCATCGCGAAAGGTTCCCAGGTCAACCTCGGTCCGGATGCCGCGTTCGCGCACTACTTTGGCCAGAGTTGCCGGGGTCAATTCACCGCTGCGATACACCTTGCCCGCTTCGACGATGCCAAATCTCTTGACCACCGTCGCGGGCTTCACCAGATCGTCCCACGCCCAGAATGTCAGCCCGGCAATGACCGCGCCACCCGCTGCCCACACCCACAGTGGCCGCCGGACGCGATCTGGTTCTGAAATTGCCTGCACGTCAGTTCTCACCGCCAAGTGTAGGTTTACACCTCACACCAGCCGCGTGCGCAGCGCCACGACTCCCGGCACGGGTTCCCGCGGCGTGTTCAAAGTAAACGCCGTTCCGCCACTGCCAGAAAGGATCACCTTTCCGCATCGACGCGCGCAGGCGTGCAGCGCCTTGTTCAGCGCCGGGCTCACCTCGCACGCGGCTGAGGTGAGTTGATTGAATAGTAATTCCTCTCTGACGCATCCCTGTGCGATCGACTCTTCCATCGCTCGACGAGCGGGCCCTTTTGCAAAGATTGTCGATCCAAGCTGGTCAAACTTGGCGTACACCTTCGGTGTCGGACACGCCACTCCCGTAAGTAGCAGCGTCACCTCATCGCCGAGCCGCGACACCCGCTCCACCTCATCGCCAAACCCTTGCACAAACGCCGGGCGAGGTGGGGTATCCAGCCCAACTTCGTCAAGGAAAAACTCCACATCACTGCCCAGCTTCCGCCCGATCGATACCAGTTCGGCATGGCCAAGGTTCAGGGCCATCAATTGATTTACGCCCCGCAGCACCGCCGCGGCATCGCTGGATCCGCCCCCCAGTCCGCCTCCCGAAGGGATTCTCTTGCGAACATCGACGCGCACCGGAAGTTCCCCGTTGATGCGTTGTTCCAGCGCCTTGACAGCGCGATATCCAAGGTCCTGCTCGATGGGCCAATCCACGCTCGCCCCGGCAAGAGACGCGTCAAATGCGACGCTGACTTGGGCAGGTCCTTCGATTCGTGCAATCTGCACTTCGTCCCACACGTCCACGGCGTGAAACCATGAGGCAATGTGGTGCCACCCCGGCCGGGCGGCAGTGGTGGACTCTGGTGGCGATACCGCCAGTGTCAGATTGATCTTCGCATACGCCCGCACGAGCATGACAGACAGAGCATACCACACCAATCTACCCTTGCCATTCCTTGAGGAGATTCCATTGCACGTCCAAACCCTCGTCTCCGCCATCGAATCCATCGCTCCCCTGAATCTGGCCGAGCCATGGGACAAGGTCGGCCTGCTCGTCGGCGATCACACGCAGGAATTGACTGGCCCTGTTCTTCTGGCCATCGATCTCACCGAAGACGTACTTGACGAAGCGGTCTCCCTCGGTGCGGGCGCGATCGTCGCCTACCACCCACCCATCTGGGAACCGTTGAAACGACTCACCGCCGCACGTGCCACTGAACGCGTCATCCTCCGCGCAGCTCGCGCTGGTATTGCGGTCTATTCCCCGCATACCGCCCTCGATGCCTGCACCGGTGGCATCAATGACTGGCTCTGCGAGGGATTCGCTCCGGTTGCAAAGGCATCAAAGGCCACCCCCGTCGCCGGTGATTGCCGCGCCCTTACTCCACATGCCGAACTTGCCACAACGCAGCAACTGAAGATTGTCACCTTTGTCGCTCAAGCCGATGCCGACCGCATTCGGCAAGGGCTCGCCACCGCTGGCGCAGGGATCATCGGCGGATATCAGGTCTGTTCCTTTGCCGCACCGGGCACGGGCACCTTCCTTGCCACCGAAGGAACCAATCCCCGTATCGGACAGCGTCAACGCCTCGAGCACGTTCCCGAGATTCGGCTGGAGATGGTTGTGTCCACCGCTGGCCTTGCGCTCGCCCTCGAAACGCTACGCCAGTTTCATCCTTACGAAGAACCCGCCATCGATGTGTACGCCCTGCACGCCAAGCCCCAACGGGCCGTTGGCGCCGGTCGTCGCCTGGTTCTCGATCGTCCAGCCAACATCAACACCCTCGCCGAACGCATTCGCAGTTTCCTGGGTGTCGAACACGTCATGGTCGCCACCCCCCGCGATTGGTCCGCATCCAGGCAGATTGAGCGCATCGGAGTCTGCGCCGGCGCTGGCGCCTCACTCGTCGATCTGGCTCAGCATGAAGGGTGCGAGATCTTCTTCACCGGCGAACTCAAGCACCACGAAGTCATGGATTGCCTGCGTCGGGGCATGGGCGTCATCCTCGCCGGACACACCAATACCGAGCGTGGCTATCTGCCCCGTCTGGCTCAGAAACTCAAGAGTGCTCTTTCTGGGTGCAAATTCGTCGTCAGTCGTGCTGACAAAGACCCCTTGCGCGTCGTCTAATCTGGTCCACGTACCGCACAATCACTTCACCGGCTCTGTCACGTTCGTGTCATTCTTCTTTGCCGCGTCGTCTAAAGCCGGAGTATTCGATGGTTTGATTTCTGGCTCTGTAATCACCGCGGCCGCCTGATCAATCTCGCCCGAAAATGAGAAGCTCACCCCCGGGCGATGAATCTCTTCGTCATACATCACTTTCCAGAACTTGCGCGCTGGCACATAGATCACTTCGCCGCTGATCGTGTACGTCCTGGCCCCGGGCCCCGCCGGAACGGGCAGCTCCAACATCTGCGTCGACAGCGAGTGCACTGTCGCCAACGCAGATCGTGTCACCACGATCGGTGCGCCGCCATCCACGCTCACGGTGTAATCAACCCGCCGCAAGGGCATGGGATTCTCGGTTTTGTTTGCCGCGGCAATGGGAATGACCACTTGTCCACCAGATTGCACGCCACGACCCGCGCTCAATTCCGGCCCGCCGCTGATGCAGCCACCGATTCCACACGCCGCAGCCGCGACGAGAATCGTGCCCATGCCGTTCCACACACGATTAGCGTTAGTCATCACGCAACCAGTGTACCGGGCCGCTCACCCTGATGCCTGCTTAGCGACACGGTCTGTCAATGGTCATCCGCGTTCAATTCTCGCCCATCTCAACCCAGCTCCCCGCCTCGACATTCGCCAGCGTGTGCAGGGCTGGGGTCAATTCCACCATCGCCTTGTTGTAATCCACCCAACGGATCGTCAGCCACAAAAGGCCCACCATTCCCGCCCAGCATGCCAGTTCGCCCACGCGCGTGGCACGCACTTTGAACAGCAGAAAGGTCGCGATTCCCACCGTGGCCAGTTTAAAAAGGATGATGGGCATGTGCGAGTCTCCCCGCATCAACGCTCGCGCCAGCGGATTCATCTCGATCATCCCCACCTGCGAGGCGTAGGTCACCGTCATATAGAGATCGCCCATGCTCATGGCAAAAATCGCTACCAGCAGGGTAATGACTCGGATCCGCCTGGCTTTGTCGCTGAGAACTCGTGAGATCCACGTCAGACTTTGCTCGGTTGCTTGGCCGAGTGAATCGGTTGCTGCCACCCCGCCCGCGATCGCAGGATTCAATCCAACAGCATGGCTCAATCCGTTTTCTGCCATGACCACGTCCTTCATGGTCCTATCGGCTGTTACACAGGCCCGGTTCACCCCTACACCCCGACTTCCTTACATTCCCTTCGCTAGCATCGAATCTGCAACGCAAGGCACGCCCCCTGCGGATCGATACGTGAGTAGTGAGGCGCGGTTTCCCGGACGATCCGGGTTTTCGGGCCCGCCTTACAGGACCGACCCGCCGGACCACCTCAGATGATGAATCGTGGTGCATCTCCCCACCCTCCTCACCTCGCCAATCGTCGAGGAGTGGCTCGTCAAGAGCTGACTCGTCGTGCCCTGGCCATCACTCTGGCACTCGCCCTCTGCGCCGCAGCGACCCTCACCCCCCAATTCGCCTCTGCCCAGCAATCAACCCCCGTCTATGTAGATGACTCCGTCGCCGCGAGAGAATCTCTCGCCCGAGTCGATGATTTGGTCTCCACCGGCAATCTCGCCGAAGCCGCACGCATTCTTCAGGCCGTTCTCGATACCGAATCCGACCGTGTCCTGGAATCTGCCCAGGATTCGGAACTCTTCCTCTCCGTTCGCGAACTGGTGCATCGTCGGCTCCGCGCCACGCCCGCGCTCCTCGAGCGCTATCGCCTCAGTGAGGGCACCCGCGCCCAGCGTGCGTTCGATGCCGGTGAACTGGATGTGCTCGAACGCACACGCCTGCTCACCACGGCTGGGTTCGATGCCGCGCTCAAGCTCTCCCGCACCCGCCTGCTCGAAGGCCGCTTTGAAGCAGCGCGGCTTGCGCTGGCTCAACTCGAACTGCACCCCGATCGTGCCGGCGATCGCGCCATCACCGCCGCCGCACTCGCTGTGCAGATCGCCCGCTACCTCCCGCGGCCTGAAATCCGCCTATGGGCTACTCAATGGACTACAGCCGCTGGCAAGCCGGCACCCAGCGAAAACGACTTCGCCCCGGCGGTTGTTCCCGTTCGTGCCCAGCGCGTTCAGAGATCTCCTATGTCGATGCAGGATGCGCCTCCGCCCTGGTCCGGCGAAACGGCGATCAAGCCACTCGTCAGCACCCTTGTCGGCACGCAGTTCAACACCCCGCGCGATGACTGGGAAGTCGCTCTCGCCGATATGCCGCAACGCTCCGAAGATCGTGGCAACGCGTGGCTCTTCCCCACCATTTCCGGCGATGTCGTCTACACCA
>CAYTYD010000003.1:15844-39492 GCA_964441555.1 uncultured Phycisphaeraceae bacterium
CTCTGGCGCTCCCGCCCTCCCCACCTTCTCTACGACGAATCCAGCTACGAAGAGCGTCGCGGCCGCGTGTATCGCCCCGATTACGTTCTTGACGATGTGTCTTCGGTCGCCGTCAGTTCCGGCGTCATCATCGGCACTTCCGGCCTGGCCATGGGCTCCTCACGCCGCGGCGATCCCCGCGTTCATGCCTACTCCTCGTTAGGTCAGTGGCTCTGGTCCGTGGATATCGAATCTCTCTCGCCTCAATTCGAATCCTCCAGCGTTCGCGGCGAGATCATCATCGACGGCGACACCGCCATCGTCCCCATTCGCAAACGCGCCACATCCCGTCGCATCTCCAGTGCCTATCTCGTCGCCCTCGATCTCTACACCGGCCAGATGAAGTGGTCGCGGCTTCTGGGCTCAGCCGGCTCACTCCCCAGCGCCGCTCGCGATCGCATCGCTGACTCACCTCTTTTGCATCAAGGACTCATCGTTCACACCGATGGCCTTGGCGTCATTTCCGCAATCGAAGCCGCCACCGGTCGCGTCGCTTGGTCGCGCCGATTCCGCGGCGAACCCGTCTACCGCAGTTCGCTCATGGGAGAGTTCACTCCCGTCTGGTGCGTCAATCGCCCCATCTCCGACGGCTCCGGGGTCATCGCCATCCAGCCCGGAGGCGAGAATCTTCTTCGACTGGACCTGACCACCGGCAACGTCACCCACTCGCGTCCCCTCGCCTTCGTTGGTGATCCGCGCTGTGCCTTCAAGGTTGGTCAATGGCTCTGCTTCCCAGCCGCGCAGCGCATGACCTTCATCCCCGCTGGCAATATCGAGGAAGGCAATGCGACTTCATCGCTTGAGTTTGCCCCCGGAACAATGAAGGGTCGTCCCGTCGCCACCGATCGCCTGCTTCTGGTGCCTACATCCAGTGGCATCGCTGCCATCGACCCCGCTTCACCCAAGGAAGCACAACTCATCCCCCTCGCCACCGCTGGCAACATCATCGTCACCGACGGCACCATCATCGCCGCCGATCAGACGCGCCTCAATCTGTATGTCGAAGCCGATCGTGCCATGCAGACTCTGCAGGCCCGCGCCGCTCGCACTCCCGAAGCTCCGCTGCCTCAGATCGAGCTTGTCGATCTCGCCTTCCGCTCCGCACGGTACGAGCAAATCACCGCTCCGGCCGATCGCGCTCTGCAACTCATTGCCACCATGCCCGCCGATGAAGCGACCGCGCTTCGCCAGCGACTCTTCACTTCCCTTTCCAGCATTGTGCGTCGCGCTCTGGGCGAAACTGGTTCGCTCCCCTCCGCCGCCACACCCCTCAAGCCCCGGACGCCGGTGGGCCTTGATCCTCCCATGCACATCGACGTTGTGTCCGCCCTCGTCGATCGCCTGGGCACATGTGCCACGACTCCGCACGAGCGCGTCGAACACCTCTTCCTCGCCGCTCGCTCCGATGAAAGCCGCACCGCCGGTGCTTCCGCCATGGCCCGCTATCAGGCGATTCTTTCCGATCCCGCCCTCGCTGCTGTCTCCATGCCCGGCCCTGATTACACCCTCACCCCTGCCGGAACGCTCGCCACCGAGCGCATGTTTAACGTCCTTTCGCGCTTTGGTGCAAGCGCCTACGCAGCGCACGACGCGCTGGCCGCCGAAGAGTTCTCCCGCCTCAACACCGCATCTCCCTCTTCCGATGCGCTGCAAACTCTTGCGAGGCGCTATCCCGTCGCTGCCGTCACCCCACGCATTTGGCAGAACATCGCACAGGCCTGCACCCAGGCGCAGGATCCTCTTGCTGGTGTCCAAGCTCTGGCCAATGCTGCGCACATCGCCCGCATCGGCGTCACTGGCGGGCGCGTTGATCAAGCCCAGTTTTCAACCGAGCTTGCTCTTGATCTGGCCGCCGCCCTTGCCTCTCAGGGGCGTCCTGCTCAAGCCCTTGCCACATTCGCAACCATCGATTCGTCCGTCGCCCAGGGGCCGCTTTCACAGCGCTACGCCTCCGTCCGCTCTCAGGTCGACACCGCCCTCGCCCTTCCCTCACGTGCTCCCGCACTCGGAGATCGCGCCGCTGACGGGGTGCAGGTCCTCGCTGGCTGGGTTCTCGTCGACACCTTCCCCACGATGCACAATCCAGGTGGGCCGAGCATCGAGCATGTCGTTCTCTTTAACGACACCCTCATGCGCATCGGGCTCTTTTCGACCACTCCCCGCGGCACATTCGAACTCCTCTGGGAAAAACCCTACGAAGGCATCCGCCCCACACTCCTCCGCCTCGATCATCGTCAGGTCCTGCTCTTCGCGCCGTCTCCCACCGGCGGCATCATCGAGTGCCTCGATGCCGCTCGCGGCACTCGCGTGTGGAAGAGCACCGATATCGCCACATGGTTCGATGGACTCGAGCCGCGCCGCACTCAGGGCGAAGGTCCCGCCCAGATTCTCACTCCCCTCGATGGTCCCACACGCCCTGTCGATGCCCTCTTCTTTGCCAGCGACAATATCCTCGTCATGGCGCAACGCGGCGGCCGCCTTGCCGCCATCGATCTCACCACCGGGCAGCGCCTCTGGGCCGCTTGGCCGCGCCTCGACATGATCTACGACGCCACCGTCGTCCCCACAGGCAAGGACGTCACTCTGATTGCCGTCGGCCGTCGTCGCGGCATCGATCGCAACACCGACCCCGTCAGCGCCCTCTCCGTCATCGATGCCCGCACCGGCGCGATCATGCACGAAGTCGATGAACGCACCGGGTGGTTCCATCGCCAGCAGGAGAAGTCCGATCCCGGCGACATCCGCTGGACGCGCCCCATCTCCGGTGGACGCATCGTCCTGGGCATGGCTGGCGGCATCCTGTGCATCGACCCTCGCGCTGGCGCCGAACTCTGGAGCATCACCTCCGAAGCACTCAATCAATCCACTGATGCCACCGTGCTTGGCGAATCCATGGTTGTCCTCGCCCGCGATCGCGGCCTTTGGCTCATCGATCTCACCAAGGGAACGCTTCGCGAAAAACCCCTCGAACGTCGTGGCCGCCTCGCCGAAAACAGCATCTTCTCCATCTACCCCCTCCCCGCCCAACCGAACACACCACCTGGCTTCACCGTCGCCACCGAGCACGGCATCCTTTGCTACGACCACACCGGCGAACTCGTCGGCGCCGATGCTCTGGATGGCGAAACCTCCATGCTCATCCCCGCCGTCAGCTCGCAACGCATCATCGCCGTCAACTCTCAACGCGAAGAACTGCAGGAGCCAGGCGTCTCAAGCGAGGAAACCCGCGAGGCCTCGCGAGTTTACTTCTACGAAATCCCTTCGCTCCGTCTGAAAGCTCAGCCCATGCTCGTCATGTATGACGACCCCCGCGCCATGCAGCTCCTCGATGGCAAACTGCTGGTCTCCACCGGCTCACTCACCCTGGTTGTTTCCCTGCCGCCGAGCCAGCGCTGAACGCGTGGTCAACACCCACTCGAAAACGCCGCCACAAAATCCAGATAATCAAAGAAATCAATCGTGGTATCACCGTTGAAGTCCGCCGCAGCGCTGTTGCTGCTGAACCCGGCGACAAAATCCAGATAGTCAAAGAAATCGAGCGTGGTATCCCCGTTGAAATCTGCCGGGCAGCACCCCGTCATCGTCAGCAAGCACAAGGGGATCGTCACAAAATCCAACGGATTCAGATTCGCATTCCCATCGCTGCTCACCGGCACGCCATAGTTGAATGCCAATGCGCTGCCATTCGCCGTCGGATAGAGCGCCACCGCCGCCGCGATCGATTCCGGCACCATTCCAAACTGTGCTTCCAGATCGATCACCCCTTCCAGCACGCCCCCATTTGCGCCCGTCGCCGCCAGCACATTCGCCGTTGTGCTCGCCCCCGCTGCGTTGAACCACGACTCATAGTCATTGTCGTTCTCATCCGCCAGGAAAAGATCCCACCGCGCCACTTGTCCACCCTTGCCCCAGAATGCTCCCTGCATCGGCCCGGGGTTCGTCGGTGGCCTTCCTACCACGACGAAGTGGTCGTTCCCTTCTCCCGCATCCGGACAAGCCAGATACAACTTTCCATCGCGCAGCGCCGCCCGCAGCCACATCCCGCCATTCTGAGCAACAAGTGTCGTTCCACTATCCAGCACCCCATCCATCACAAAGTTCTGTCCCGGCTGTCCACCCGTCACTGTGAAGTGCCAATCACCGCCACCGTTGTTGTCCCAGGTCCCACTCCCGTTGTTGAATGCCAGATCCAACGCCGTCGCACTCTGTGGCACGGTCACCGTGCATGACCACTTCCCACTCGAAAGCGTCATCGCCGGATCCGGGCTCACCACTGTGCTCCACGCGTTGTATCCCACATGTGCCAGCACGCCGCTCGCGCCAGCCAGCACACGGCCCGCCGGGTCATAGGTGATCGTCACCGGCTGCCCAGCCACCGGTGTCGCCGGATTCACACTCACCACCGGCCCGCCTGGGCTGCCGCCACTTCCATCACCGACATACACGTGCTGAATCGGGCTCTTGCGCACATTGCCGCGCACATCCACCGCCTCGATGTAGTAATCCACCAGTTTCGATCGAATCCCCACCAACTGCGTGTGATACTGCGTCGCCATCTGCTGGGGAAGTTCAAAGAAGTCAATCGTCGGGTTGTTGTACACATTGCCGGTTGGAAACGCCCGCGCCGTCATGTTCACACTCTGCCACGCTCCCACACCTGCCCCGCCCGCATAGGTGTCGTTCGCCGCGCTGTTGAGCCCGCGCACCCCATCATCATCAATCCGATACTTCAGCGTCACGCTTCCCATCCCAGAGACATCATGCGCAAAGGTCCATATCCAGAAATCCCCGTTGTTCACCCTCTGCTGATATCCGTGCAGCGGTCCAAAGTTCACACTCCCCGGGTTCCACGGATACCTCTGCGGCACCCAGATCGTCGGTGCGGTGTTGTCCGTCCCAGAGTTCACCACCGGCATCGCGCAGCGAATTGCCTCGTTGCACGCGATCGTCGGCTTCACCTCGAAATCTTCCGCCGTCCCGTAATACATATACCCCGAGTTCAAACTCGCCAGAAAGTAATGCCACGCCCGTTCCGCACCAGTCGTGCTTCCATCAGGGTTCAGCACGCGGCTCATCACCACCGGCTGCCCTTGCCCCACCGAAATCTGTTCTGCCGTGTCCACCACATTCTGCGCTGCCGTGATCACCGCCCAGTTGCGGATGTCCTCCGCCCACCCATTGGCGATATCCACCACGCCCGTGCTGCTCACCGGCGGCCAGTTCCAATTCAACATTTGCGGCGATCCGAAATCCCCATCCGCATTCACCCACGCCCCATCTTCCACATGCACCACATCGCCCGTCGGCACCGGATGATCTGTCAGATACTGCTCCACCGTCGTGGCCACATACCCCGCGCTATTCGCCTGCGATACCAGGTTCGGCGTCGCCTCCTGGTAATACGAGTACCCACCACCCCACGCATTGTCACCATCGTGCGCCAGCACCACCAGCATCGGCCGCGCATTGTCATTCCGCGTCTGCAGCGCGTTGAAATCACTCAGCCCCAGCGGCGCATACCCATCCTTCCATCCCAGCGATTGCGAGCACGGCACCACAATGATCTGGCTCACCGCTCCCGTCTCCGGGTTCACATACTGGGCCCGCCTTGGCGTCAACGAATAGGGATACGCCTCCGCCGGTGCGCACCCTCTACTGATCGACACTCTGTAATACCCGCTCGCCCCCTGCGCTGGGTTTAGTTGATCCGCTCGATTCGGTGGATCGCAATTCACTCCTCCCGATCCAAATATCACCGGAAAGTCCGAACATCCTCTGCTCACCTTCTCCGCGCTCACAAAGCTCCACGCAATCCCCTCACTCGCCAGCACCGGAATCATCCTCGTGCTGAACGCCATCTCGCTGGGAAAGAACCCGCGCGATGGCCCCGGCGTTGTTCCCCACACGCCTCCATACGCCGCCTTGTACAACTGCACGCTCTTGCGCATCGCGCTCTCATCCAGCAGCGGCATCAGCGGATGATGAAAGCCGAAAACGACAACATCCAGTCGCGGCTTCCCGCTCGCCGTCGCCCAGTTCCGCGCTTCGCGAAATGGATTCATCCACCCGCCGCCATACCCCAACTGTCCCGCGTTCCCTAGCGAAGTGATGTTCTCAATCAATCCACCCGAATACGACACCTGCGCTCCGCCTCGCGCTGTCCACCGGATCGCATTCACCGCATCCCGCGGCCGATACTGATACGCCGCCACCCGATCCGCTAACCCGAAAATGTCTCGCAAGTTGTTGGTCGGGTGAAACGCCCCGCCATCCTTCCGCACGACCGATTCCCACGCCCGCTCCGTCCGATCCGTACCGCTCACCAATCGATCCGGCCAGTAGATCGGCTGCTCCAGGTGCCACAGATACGTGAAGTTCAATGGCTCCGCACTCGCAACTCCCGCCGCCAGAAAAACGCCAAGAGCTGACCCCACGCTGAAATGTGACACGGTGTGCATCCGCCGAGCATAAAGGAAAGCCCCATGCTGTCAAGAGCATGGGGCAGAATCATCATCGTGCTATGTGCGGGGAAACCCCGACTTATGAACCGCCGCCGATCACAATGTCATCAAAATCAACCAGCACATCGATCGATTTGGCGTAGGCGGAATTATCCGCTGCCCTGAAATTTGCACCAAAGGGCAACAGACCGTTCGACCCCGAAGACTTGAATCCCTTGTCTTCCTTGCTGCAGTAGATTCCATCCGCGCCCGCCGATTGCAGCACAAACTTACCGCCGCGTACCGCCGAAGGAATGATCGCATTTCGCGGCTGGCTCGGATCCACCGCGCTCGATGGGTTCCCCAGCAGTGTCGTCAGATTCGCAACCCGGTTGGTCGAGTCCGTCAGCATCGACAGTCCAACCTGGTTTCGCTGCAACTTGCCCAACGCCGGAGCGTTCAGGAAGCACGCGTTCTGATTCCAGTAAAACCGCGAGATCCCGTTTCCGGCGCCATCCGACGCCACCCGTGCGAAATCCGCGGCGGTCGTCACCGGCCCGATCGCACCTTCATCAATTGTCCAAGCAAGAATCGGCTGGCCGAAATCATCCACCAGATCTTTCAATTGCGTGTCACCTTCGGAAGCTCCCGTGTGCGCCACATCGCCGATCTGCCCGCGACCGCTGAGCTGCGCCACATAGTTCTTGGCCGGCGGAGCAAAATACACCTTGCTCGAATTCGTCTCCACTCCAATCACGGCCGTATCAACCTTCAATTGCTTGTTCGCAGCGTTGAATGGTCCGACCGAAACAATCGTGCTTCCCGATGCCGTGGATCCCACCACGCCACCAGCCAGGTCCAGCAGCATGTTCTCCATCCCCGACATGCCCCGCGTGGCGTTCTCCGTCGCGCCCATGTCGCGTGTGCTGAATGCGCCAGGCACACGCCGCTGGTCAGTCTGAAACTGCATCGCTCCGGTGTTCACCTGGTTGAGCAGCGCCTGCGTGCTCGTCTTCCGGGCCACCGTGCGCGC
Source organism: uncultured Phycisphaeraceae bacterium (assembly GCA_964441555.1). GTDB lineage: Bacteria > Planctomycetota > Phycisphaerae > Phycisphaerales > UBA1924 > F1-120-MAGs238. Next base: position 23,357 of record CAYTYD010000003.1, read on the forward strand.
TGCACCCAGCGCCGGAATCACAATCGCCACCACCAGCCCGATGATGAAGAGCACCACCAGCAACTCGATCAGCGAAAAGCCCGCGCGCGACTGACGATACATATTTCTCTGAGCCATTGGCCGCACCCTCCGGTGTCACAAGATCTTCTTACACCCATTCGCCCCGCAACGTTCCGCTCCGGCGCGAACACAACCCCGGCGGCAGAACGCCGCCTCCCTGAGCCATCCTCAGTTTATTCGCACCTTGCCTACCCCGTGTTGCCAACCCCTGACTTCCTCAACCCATATCGACATACCAATCCAAAATCATCAAATAACGTCCTATAATACATGGCCGTGATGACAGTCAAGTCCACCCGGCATCAAACCACTACCCCCAGTATTGTGCACCCATGCCCAGCGGCAGCCCTTCCAACTCCCCAGAGGTCCACCTCCTCTTCGTCTGCACCGGCAACACCTGCCGCAGCCCCATGGCCCACGCCATCGCCCAAGACCTCCTCATGCGCTCCCCTCCCAAAGGCCTGCGTGTTCACATCGATTCTGCCGGCACCGGAGCCGAAGTCGGCTCACCCCCCAGCCGCGAAACCGCCGAAGCCCTCGCCTCCGTCGGTGCCGAACCCATCCGCCACCGCGCCCAGCAGGTCACCCGCGCCATGCTCGAATCCGCCACGGCCGTGTACGCCATGACCGCCTCCCACCGCAAGGTCCTCCTCTCCCTCGCCCCTGACCTGGCCTCCAAAATCCACCTTGTCGATCCTCAGGGTAAAGATGTCGCCGACCCCATCGGTCGCGGCGTCGAGGTCTATCGTCACACCGCCGCCGCGCTCCGCGACATGGTGTCACAGCGGCTCCACGAAGTTCTCGCCGCCCAGACCACCGGAGGTCCAGCATGAAGGTCGTACTCAGCAGTGATCACCGCGGCGCCGCCGCCATCCGCGGCCTCGCCGAACGCCTCCGCCAGGAAGGTCACGATGCCGAAGTCCTCGGCGATTGCGAACTCCCCACCGTCGACTACCCCGAACGCGCCTTCGATGTCGCTCAGGCCGTCGCCGCTGGCAAGGCCGATCGTGGTGTCCTCATCTGCGGCACAGGCATCGGCATGAGCATCGCCGCCAACAAGGTCAAGGGCGCCCGCGCTGCCGTCTGCCACGATGAACTCACCGCCCAACTTTCGCGCAGCCACAACGATGCCAACATCGTCTGCCTCTCTGCCGATCTTCTCGGCCAACGTCTGATCGAGAAAATCACTGAGATCTTCATCAAGACTCCCTTTGAAGGTGGCCGCCACGCTCGCCGCGTGCGCAAGATCGGGGCCATCGAGAATGGCCTGCACCCCAGCAGCATCAAAGAGTGAACGAATCGTAATTCTGTTTTCGTTCCACTGTCTTGGCTTTGCAAGGCCGTGCCTTTTGTCTTTGTCTTGGAATCTGTCTTGGGCGACTTCGCCCTTCCGAGCGGTGTGAGTTCGTGTTCGTGCCATGAACCCGGCCTTGTCGCGCACTTCGCCGCAACGCGGCGATCGTCACGAGCCCGGTCGCCAGACCCGGGAAACAAGCCCCATCATTTCTCTAAGCTCCGAAGGGGCGACATCCGCTCCTTTTCTTCGTTGCCCAAGATAATGGCGCGTGTTGGTTCGCAGATGCGCAGCTTCAGGTGAAGCGCATCACCATATCCACCCCTCCATTAATTCCACTCTGCCTCAGGTTCGAAAGCCGGGAAACGGCGCAGCCATCGCGTTGTATTCATCTGGCTTGAGTGAGCCACGCTCCGCAAGTGGCGTGAACTACTTTCAACTTGTCACTTTCAACCCTTCTCTCCCGCTTTCCACTCCGCTTCATGCGTCTTCCCGGTTATCTCATCCACAACCTCAACCTTCATCACGCTCCCAACCTGCAATCGCGGCACGCTCACCAGGTAATACGTCCCCATCACCCCAGATCGATACATCTCGCGCACCTCATCCGGTCCATACCGCAGCGAGGCAAAGGGGCTCCCTTCACTCGTCACCTTGATCTTCGCCGCTACCGGCACAAACCGCCCCCGCCCATCCAACGTCTGCACCAGCAACTCCAGCCGCTCCCCATCCTTACTCCATCCCGACAATCCACCAATCTCTATCCGTGTGCACACAGGCAACGCCGCGCTCGCATCCTTCCCACTCGCATCCAGCTTCACCCGCAGTTCCGCCGCCTCCCCCTCCGCCTTCGCCACTTTCTCTTTCAACTCCGCATTCTCAGCGCGCAATTGGTTCAGCGCAGTCTCCGTCGACACGCTCCCACCCAGGCGGCACCCACCCATGCCAATGCACATCGCCACGCACGCAACCACCACGCCGCTGCGGCTCAGCCATCTCCCATCCCGATTTGATCTGCCCCGGCTTTGCATCCTCAAAGTGTAAAGCCCATCCCCCCGGCATGGCACACCACTTGCGTTCAACTCTGCGCCCATGTCTGTCGATGCACCATTCATGCCCATGACACCTCCCGGCCTCACCCAGGCCCGCTCCCTCGAAGTCCCCGTCATTGTGCGGCTGGGCGAATGCTCCATGAATGTTCGCAAAGTCCTCGATCTCGTCCCCGGCTCCATCATCGAGCTCGCCACCCCCGCCGATTCCGAACTCCAGCTCCTGATCAACAACAAGCACATCGGCTTCGGAAACGCCGTCAAGGTCGGGGAAAATTTCGGCATCCGCATCACCTATATCGGGGATGTTTCACAGCGCCCCACCATCACCACCAAAAATGGCGACCCTGCCGAAAACCCCGTCGGTTCCGATGCCGCAGCACTCGCCGAAGCCCTCCTCGCCGGACAGGCCTGATTCACCCCGCACTCCAAGTCCGGGTGTATCGCCCATTTCTCCCCGATTCCGGCCCTTCACCCTTCCCCGCGTCACCCCCTCCCTCATACCGTCCGATGCTTGAACTCAGGATGCGCAGCTCGTGCCGCGCATCCCGCAGGTCTTGCGCTCTCAACCCTCCGGCGAGAGCGTCACTCCCTTCCGCGGCGACCCCATGGCCAGAGACATCCCCGTCGGCAACGGCTCCCTTCTCGTCACCTTCGACTCCAAATACCGGGTCCGCGATGTCTACTACCCCCACGTTGGCCGCTTCAACCACACTGATGGTCACATCCAGCGCTTCGGCGTCTGGGTCGATGGCCGCATGAGCTGGATCGAAGAAGCCACCTGGACCCGCGAACTCCGCTACCGCCCCGACACCCTTGTCACCGATGTCACCCTCACCAACCGCGAACTCGGCATCGAGGTCCGCTGCTCCGATTGCGTCGATGCCACCGACCCCGTCTTCTTCCGCAAAGCCACCGTCCGCGATCTCTTCAATCGCCCCCGCGATGTGCGGCTCTTCTACCACTGGGATATGTCCATCGGCGGCAGCCCCGTCGGCGACACCGCCAACTACGACCCCATCACCAGTGGCGTCGTCATGTACAAAGACGACATCTACTTCCTCTTCTCCGCCTGTGAATCCACCAAGACCGGCATCGACTCCTGGTCCATCGGCACCAAGCGTGTCGGCGGCGCTGAGGGCACCTGGCGCGATGCCGAGGATGGTCAGCTCGGCCGCAACGCCATCAGCCAGGGCAGCGTCGATTGCACCGTCGGCTTCAATCTCCAGCTCGAACCCAACGGCGAGGCCTCCGTCGTCTCTTGGCTCGCCTGCGGCAAGTCCTATGGCGATGTCAAAGCCCTGAACCGCCGCATCCTCGAAACCGGTGCCGATCGCATGATCGATCGCACCGATTCCTACTGGCGTCTCTGGTGCCGCAAAGAGCCCGTCGATGCCAAGTCTCTGCCCCCCGCCTGCCGCGACATGTTCTATCGCTCGCAGCTGGTGATGCGCACGCAGATCGACAATGGCGGAGCCATCATCGCCGCCAACGACAGCGACATCACCCAATTCGGTGGTGATCACTATTCCTACTGCTGGCCTCGCGATGGCGCTCTCGTCGCCCACTCCCTCGTCGCCAGTGGCCAGAACGAACTCTCGCGAAATTTCTTCCGCTTCGCCTCGCGTTGCATCGAGGAAGACGGCTACTTCCTCCATAAATACACCCCCGCCGGCAAGCTCGCCTCCTCCTGGCATCCTTGGATGCTCGAAGGTCAGCGCATTCTCCCTATCCAGCAGGATGAAACGGCCCTGGTTCTCTGGGCCCTGCGTCGTCATTTCGATCGTTTCCGCGATGTCGAATTCATCAAGAGCGTCTACACCCAGCTCGTCGTCAAGCCCGCAGAGTGGATGCTCAAGTATCGCGATGCCAACGGCCTGCCTTTGCCATCGTGGGATCTTTGGGAAGAGCGTCGCGGCATCCACACCTTCACCGTCGCCAGCGTCATCGGCGCTTTCGATGCTGCCGCCGATTTCGCCGCCGATTTCGGCGAGCCCGAACGCGCCACCCGCTATCGCGATGCCGCGATCTCCATGCGTGCTGCGATGCGCAAGCACCTTTGGAACAACGATCAGAAGCGCTTCGCGCGTCTGGCCGTTTCACAATCTGACGGCACATATCGCCTGGATATGACCGCCGACAGCGCCAACTACGCCATCTGGGCCTTTGGCGCGCTCGATGTGCACGATGAACTCGTCCAGCACGAGATGAAGGCCCTGCGCGATCGCCTCTGGGTCAAGACGCACATCGGCGGATGCGCCCGCTACGAGCGCGACTACTACCACCAGATCGAACGCGAAAAGACCGACCTGGTTCCCGGCAATCCCTGGATCATCTGCACACTCTGGCAAGCCCAGTATCTCATCGCCCGCGCCAAAACCGTCGACGAACTCTCCGAAGCCGTGCCATATCTGGAGTGGGCCGTGAAACGCGCTGCTCCCTCCGGCATCCTCGCCGAGCAGCTCAATCCCTACACCGCCGAACCACTCTCCGTCAGCCCCCTCACGTGGAGCCACGCCACCTTCGTCATCGTGGTGATGGAATACCTCGCCAAGCTTGAGCGCCTGCCCACCGCCTCTCGTCGCATGATGGATGTTGCTGCCAACGCCGCCGCAGAGAAACGCGGCCCGTACCAACTCCCCCCCGATGTCCTCACCGTCCCCGGCGTCCCCGCCTGATCACAGGATCATTGTCCTGATGCCTGATGCTTTGTCTTCTCTCAGCACTCAGTACTCGGCACTTCTTAAACGGTGGGGAAGGGATTCGAACCCCCGTGTGACTATTGCCACAACCAGATTTCAAGTCTGGCGCATTGAACCGCTCTGCCACCCCACCAGGGATGAACCCCATTATAGTTCGCTTTTTCAGCGTTGTGTGCCAGTGCAATCCCGTAATGGAAATGCCTAATAATCTACCGTGCGTGCGGAAACAACCAAACCCGATCTCGTCGTCGGCCCTTCCTGGCTCGTGCGTGCCGCGGCAGTGATCACTCCCGCCATCTTCATCGCTTTCATCGTCGCCATCATCCGCTTTCCCAGAATCGAAGAAATCGCATTCCTCTGGACCGGCGCATTCCTCGCCCTGGCCCTCACCATCGTCGCCTTCTGCGCCCAACGCATGCGCCTCACCGCGACTGAAAAGGGCCTTCACTTCCGCGGCCCGGTATCTCAATCCTTTCATCCTTGGTCCACACTCACCGTCGCCAGCGTCAGGCGCGATGCAGAGTCTGGCATCGCGCAATCGATCACCGTAAACGCCGGAACGCGGACCCTCTCCTTTGGCACAGCGGAGTTTGATTCCTCACTTCCACAACTCCTCAGCCGCATGACCGCGCACGCTTCAACCATCGAAGCGGCCCCCATGCACTCATCAGTCCGCGATATGTCGAGTCGCTGGATCACCATTGTGTGCATCTTCGGTGTTGGTGGCCTGATCTACAACAACCCTTTTGGCACCGGGGCTTTGGGTATCGCATCCATTATTCTGGGTGCGTTCGGAGTCGTCGTACTCAACTACATGCTCTATCGCAACGTCGTCGGCCTCACGCTCACGCCCGATGGGCTCGCCGTCGAGACCTTCATGCGTCCCGCGTTCATTCCTTGGGATCGCCTCATCATTCACCGTTTTGAGCAATCCGCGATCAACGAACCAATCACATTCCTCTGGTTTGGTGATGGCTCACGCAAGTTCACGCTGCATGCCAAACTTGCTGACCCCGGCTATCAATCCATCGCCAAGGCGATTCTGGAGCGGTCCGGCATGTATCCTCTTGCCAATCCATCACAGCAACCCACCGGTTCACTTTCCCAATAATCCGGCGTGAGGAGCGATTCCGACAATCTCAATATTGTCGTGGGGCCGGATCGATCGTCAAAGGCCCTGGCAATTGCCGTTCCAGTGGTATGCGCCGCCTTGGGCATATTCGCCAATATCACGACTGATCATGACCTTCGGGTCGGTTTACTCATGCTCGCAAGTCTCCTTCTGTTTATTTCGATTCTGGCTTTTTGTTCGCTCGGAACGCGCTATCGCGCTACCAATGCAGGCCTCTTCTTGCGTGGCATTCGCAAGGAAGTGTTCTTTCCGTGGCACTCTGTTTCGCTCATCGGCCTTCGCCGCAGCAGCATCACACACAAGCCGCTTCAACTCCGCATCACCGACGGCCAAAGCACACTTTCCCTGAGTTCCAGCGGCATTGATCGCAGTTTTGATCTGCTGGCTCAGCAAGTCATACATCGCGCCAAGTCCATCCCCGCCGCGACATTGCCGGCACAAGTCCACAGCCGCGCTTCACGATGGCTCATGCTGGTGGTCTCGCTTATGTTCCTTTCGCTTGCGGTCGCTCTTGCTGTATTTGCGATTCGCGATGACAGCATGTTCGGCCTTTTCGCCGCTCCAATGGGTTTACTTCCCATCGCAATGATCGTGTGGGAAGCTCGTCGCTCCATCCATGGCATCGCGGCGGACTCCACCGGTGTCACGCTTCATGTAGGATTCAGCACGCGTCACATTCCTTGGGATCGCCTGGTCATTCACCGCCTTGTGCAGTCGAACCCCGATGAGCCGATATCGCAGATGCATATTCAATATGGCTCGGCGCAATATGTAACGGATGCACTTCTCGTCAACTCCGCGGCATTCCAACCTATCGCCAAACTTCTCATCGAGCGCGGCCACCTGAATCGCTGGGATGAAATCTCTTCAAATCCTGAGTTCTTCGTCCGCCTGTCGCGCTGGTTTCTCTTTCCCCAACTCTGGATTCTCTTCGTGGTCTTCGCAGGTCTTGCCTGGCTGCTCTCATACTTTGAACTGCCGCGCGAAACATGGCTTGGCGTGGCATTCTGCTGTAGTGCCTTACTGACTTGTGTTGTGTACACCTTCGTCCATTCGATCAACGCACTTCACGCCACCCCCGATGGTCTGCACGTCACTGCCCCGTTCCGTCACGCGTTTATCCCGTGGGATCAACTCCACGTCACGCAATGCCATCGTGAAAGCCCCGAAGGCAAGATCATCTCGATCCGCTTCGGCTCGCCACCAAAGCTCTGGTCCCTCAATCTCTTCCACAACAAATCAACCAACGTTCAAACGCTCTGCAACATCATTCTTTCTCGCGCAGCGACATCTACGCCGTTGCCAGCACAATAAACCTGTGCCCCTGCACCTGCACTCCATACTGCTTGGTAATCCGCTCGCGCAGCGCTTCGAGTTCCGGCACCTGCAGCGCAATCACCTCGCGCGTATCCATCCGCACCAGAAGTTCTGAAGGCGCCCTTCCAAACACGCAGTGATACACCGCCCCCTCGGTATCCAGCGGCACCCTTTGAATGATCCCCGCCTCCACCAGCAACTTGATCGTCCGATACACCGTCGCCTTGCTCACCCGAATGCCCGTCTTCTTCACCTCGCTCACGATCTGGTCCAGCTCAAACAGCGTCGTCTGCCGCACGATCGCATCCAGCACCTGGGCCCGCTCCGGCGTGTATTTCAATCCCTCGGCCTTCAGCTTTCGCCGAAACACCGCGCACACCGGTTCAATAATCGCCATCGCTTCGAACTCGCTCGCCGTTTCAGGCATAGATCTCGAACCGCTCGGTTTCGCACTGTTCGACTTCGCACTCGTTTCTTTGGCACTCTTCCGCGGCATCCCGTACTCTATCTGTCCAACACCCGGGCCACTCATCTGGCCACCACATTGGAACGCCCACCATTCTCACCCAATCATCCACACCCCCTTCGCCCCATGATCTCTCCCGAGAGTCCGGCATCCGCCTTGGCGTCATCGCCGTTGCCATCCTCCTCTCCATCGCCATCTTCTCATCCCTGGGCACGCCCGCCGGCATCTCTCCCGCCACACCTCTCACCACCATCATCCTAAATGGTTGGGGTTCGTTCCTTCTCTCCATCCTCTTCATCGCTGGCTGCATCGGCCTTGCGGTTCCTCTCCGCAGTTTCTGTTCGACTTCATCCGAATCTGCCGCGATCACCGCCGCCGTCGGCCTCTCTCTGGGCCTCACGCTGAATCACATCGTCGGGCAATCCGGCATGTTCCGCATCGGCGCGCTCCCAATCGGCGCGATGCTCATCCCCGCCATCGGCATCACCACGCTTGGATGGGGAGCGGTTGCATTTTTCCAACGTGTGCGCTCCGGCCTCATCCCGCGCCCCTCGTATCAATATCTCTTTTGGGCGCCCGCCATCGGCATTCTCCTCACCGCGGTGTCGAGCCCTCCCGGCTGGCTGTGGGATACCGAGTTTGGCGGCTTCGATGCGCTGAGTTACCACCTGCAACTGCCGCAAGAGTGGTTCGTCGCCAATCGCATCGAGCCCGTCCGGCACAACGTCTACTCCTACCTCCCCAGCTACATGGAGGCCGTCTTCACTTCGTTCGCACACTTTGGCCGCCTGCCGCAGAGTGATTCGAGTGGTCTTGGCAACGGCTTCGGCCTCCTCACCCCCGATGCCAGCGGCCAGAATGCCTGGCTTCTTCTCGCCTGCCAACACGTTCACGCGCTGATCACCCTGCTCGGCGCATGGATCATCGCGGCGCTGGCTCGCACGATGGGCGCATCGCGTCCAACCTCCCTCGTCATCGGCGCGTGCGCCCTCGCCACACCCTGGCTCATCGTCACCGGGTCACTTGCCTACAACGAAGGCGCGGTCATCGCCCTCTTTGCCGGGGCCATGCTCGTTGCCGCGCAACGCGACCTCTCTCCCACCATCCGCGGCATCCTCTGTGCCTTCATCATCGGCGTCGCCTGCGGCTGCAAGCCCACGGCCATCCTCTTCTGCGCACCACCGGTGGCGATGCTGCTCTTGGGAACAACTCCGGTTCGTGCGTGGCCAAAGCTTGCCGCGGCGGGCGCTGTCATCGGCCTGGTTTCCCTCGCGTCGTGGCTTCTCCGCAATTTCCTCAACTGCGGCAACCCGGTCTTCCCCTACCTGCACACCCTCTTTGGCGATGCCCACTGGACCAGCGAGCAATTCAGCCGCTATGCCGGTGCTCACCATGCCAATGAGCCGCTGCTGGATCGACTGAAACTGCTGATCTTTGCCGACGCCTCCAACCCAACATCACCTCAACATCGCGGCATCCTGCACCCCCAGTTCGGCTGGCTCTCTCTCATCCTCGTCGGCTCCAGCGCGTATGTGCTCTTCGCCTCGCACACACGCCGCCTTGGCACGCTGCTGGTGCTGGGCCTCCTCTCGCAAATCGCTGCATGGGTCTTCTTCACCCACATCCAATCCCGCTTCCTGCTGCCCTTGGTCGTGCCGGTTGCCGCGCTCTTTGCTCTGGCCCTCTCACCTCGTCCTCGCGATATCACCGCCACCGCAGCGTTGGAGAGTGCGGATCGCTCATCGAGAATTGCTTTCTGGATTGCCGCGCTGATGGCCGCGCTGCAGACCGTCACCCTCGGCAACGTCTTTGGCTCGCAGCGCCGCAGCGACCCCAACGGTCTCTTGCTCCTCGGACCCGGCATGCTCAGCGGCGAGTTGGCTCGCGCCGAGTGGAACCTGCTGAACCCAACCGAGAAAGCCACGCTCGAATCCAATCTCTCCGCCGCGGCATGGATGAACCTCAAAGGCATCGGCGGCTCATCACTCCTCCTGATCGGCGACTCGACACCTTTCTATTTCGGTGGGCGTGTTGCTGCAGGAGGAGCCGGAATCGGCAACGGCCTGCCCCGTTACAACGTGACGTGGGATCGTTCGATCATCACCGCTGCGATTGCCGGGTCTGGACAAGATCCCGCCGCGCAAGATGCCGCGATCTCGCAGGCGATCAAGGATGCCGGCATCACGCACATCCTGCTCAATTCCGCTGAGTTATCGCGTCTGGCCCGCTCTGGCTGGCTCGATCCCTTGCTCACTCCAGCGACTCTGCAACGGTGGCTGAGTGCCAACACCACACCCGTCCGCGACTGGCCCGGCGAGGGAAGAGTGTTGTATCAGGTGAAGCAGTGAAGGGTTTGTCTGAGGTGGCGCTGGTCTCTCTACTGGTGTCTCTTCTGTCTTCTGCGGTTTCGTTCTTCCCAATCTTCACCGCGAAGCGGTGGAGGCCAGTAGCCAGTGGTCGCCGCGTAGCGGCACCACTGGAAATCATCTTATCTCCAATCGCACCCCGTTGGGGTGCGGGTCACGTCACTCCCACACATATCTTGGATCAAACGCAACACCGTACTTCTTCAGAAAGGCAGTGATCTCCGTCTTGAAATCAACCTTGGCGTGGTGGGACTCCTGTCCATCCAGGTATGCTCGCACGCGATCCACGTCATCATGACCGACCGAAAACGCGAAGTATCCCTCCTGCCAAGCGAACGCGTGCTGGCCTGCGCGACTGTTCTTCATCCACGCTGAACTCGCTCGCTTCACATGCATCATCAAGTCTGACACGGCCACTGTCTTGTCCAGCGAGATCAGCAGATGCACATGATCAGCTACTCCGCCAGCGTGCATCAGCACGCACTTCATGTCGCGGCACACGCCCCACATGTATTGAAACAACTCAGGCCTTATTTCCGAAGCGATCAGTGGTTGTCGAGCTTTCGTTGAGAATGTTGCGTGAATCAGAATACTCGTCAGGGTTGAAGCCATGTGATCATGCTACCCGCACGCCTTTCAGGGTGCGAATCCGCCAGCACTCGTCATCGGGGGTGGGGCTTCGCCCCTACCCCCGCCTATTCACCTGCAGCCCAAGGGCTGCCTTGATTCCAAGGCGCTGTCCGCTTGCGCCACGAAGCGACGGAGGTCAGTAGCCATTGGTCGGCGCCCCAGCACGCAAATCCCATCAATGGAATCAACGCGCAAACGCTCTCGACGCGGTTCGCCGGTGCGCTGCTCATCTTTCATCACCTTCTCGCTCTCGCCGGGTGCGAGAGGCTGTAGCCACGGGCGCACGCGATGCACAGCATCGCACAGCCCGTGGATAGCGTTACACAATCAAACACTGCCCGGCAGGGGCGGGGGAGTCATGGCGAAGGTGGGGCTTTCCACATCAGCTCGAGTGTCGCATCATAGTTGTCCAAATAGATTGCATGCCCGCCAAATCTCAACGCATTCAGTTCATCAGAAATCCGCGTGGGAGCATCGTCCATTGCACCAAGATGCTCAACTCCTTCAATTCTCCATCGCTCTTTCGGAGTCAGTCCTGGCTGATCTAGATCAGGAATCGCATATGCGGTTTGAATGAGCAATTCACTCACCGGGCACGGCAGATACCACCCCGCATTACGCTTCCAGGGAATGCCATCGGCACCACGTGTGCCGCACCAGTTGTAGAACTTTGGCTCGGCAACCAACGTAGCACTTCCGTCGCCAAGGTCGCGCGTCACAACGACACCTTGAGCCACGATGACGCGCAACGCTTTGTCAAAGTCTTGCGAAGTGACATCTTTCGATCTGCGCACCCCAGCGGGACGAAACGCTCTTCCGTCTGCAAGGGTGATCGTTCCGTCACGAACGCTCGTGACCTCGGTCGGAGAAACTAATCGATGTTCCCGCCTCCAAACGTCATAGTCAAAGAGTTCGGTTGCCGATAGTGCTCCAAGCACGATCAAGACCGCCAGCACGCTGGCGGCCATGAAACGAGTTGTTCCAAGCGGTCGCTTCATCTCGCAGAATCCTATTCAAGAAGCAAGTCGCCCACTCTTCGATCTCGGTTCCCATGAGTCGCCTTCACTGGCGATTCGTTTGGTTGCTACATTGATCAACCTCAACGCACGCGATAGCCCATCTCTCCGAACAGGTGCCGTTTTCGTGCACTGTTGACCTGAGCGGCCGACACCTTCGTCAATTCGTCCAACTACCATCGTCTGTGAGTTCTCCCCAGTCATCATCTTCCGACCCGATCGCGCCAGCGACGTCTTCAAATCGCTCGCGCCTCCCCGCTAATCTCTTGGTCCAGATCTGCGGCTTCATCATCGGCCTCGGGCTTCTCTATTGGTGCGTCACGGTCGCACTCACACCCGAAAATCAAAAGCAACTCGCTTCGTTGCAGCACGCCTCCATCACCAGCATCATCGAGCTGGTCCTGCTCACGCTCAGCAGTCTGGTCTTGAACGGTCTGATCTTCTGGGCCACGTTGTACCCGGTGAAGAAACTCTCGCCGCTGGATCTCACCGCCACCAATGCTGTCGCCTCGCTGCTGGCGTTTCTTCCTTTCAAACTTTCGATCATCTTCCGCTTTCTCATCCATCGCCGCCGCGACGAGGTGCCGCTGCTCACCATCGGCGCGTGGTTCGCCGCGGTGGCCGGTGGTTTGCTCATGATCCTGGGCCCACTCGCCGCGCTGTCGCTGTGGCGACGGGCGATTGATGCGGTGTGGATGATCGGCGCGGCAGTCAGCATTCCACTCCTGGCCATCATCGTCATCTCTGTCGCCAAGTTTGCCGCGGGCGAGGTCGGCATGCTGCGCATCACCCGCATCGCCAACCGCCTGAACATCGAGCCCATCTCCAAGGCCGTCCGCTCCGGCTGGTTCGGCAAGCTCCATTCCATCTGCGCCATGGTGGGTAACCCATATTGGTTCGGGATTGCTCTCGCGCTGCGATTGATGGACACGGTGGTGTGGGCACTCCGCTTTCATGACGTGTCCAAATTGCTGGGCAAGCCCCTGGGATGGGATACTTCGGTGATGATCTCCAGCACGTATTTCCTCGCCGGCATCCTGGTCCCCAGCGGCACACTTGGCAGCCGCGAGGCCGCAGCTCTGGCATTGGCCCGCAAACTCGCTGTGCCAGATGCGGATTCGGTCGCCGTCGTCGCGCTGGTCGTCACGGCGTTTGAAGCAGCCACGCTGCTGGGCGCAGCGGCCCTCGGGCTGATCTGGCTGCGGCCAGATCGGCTGCTGCGCAAACGCTGAGCAGGGCCCGACTTCGATCGCTAAGGTTCACTTGCATGAAACTGGCTTTAGCGCAAGTGAATCCGACCGTCGGCGCGATAGAAACCAATGTGGTGATGATCCGCCGCGCTGTGGCCGATGCAGTGAAGCGCGGCGCTGAGTGTGTGGTGCTGCCGGAACTGGCGATCTGCGGCTATCCGCCCCGTGATCTGGTGCTGTCCGCGAGCTTTGTCCGCGCGTGCGAAGTGGCGGTGGGCGAACTGGCCAAAGTGGTGGAGCAGAATGTCACGGTGATCGTGGGTTCGCCGCGCGCTATCCCATCTGGTGGCGTCGCCAACGCTCTGGCGGTGCTGCGTGGCGGCACGATCACGCACTGGTACGACAAGCGGCTTCTTCCGACGTATGACGTGTTTGATGAGGATCGATACTTCCGCCCCGGTGATCAACCCGTGGTGATTGATATCCCCAGCGCTGACGGCACGGTGCGAGTGGGCCTCTCGATCTGTGAGGATCTGTGGAAGGGGCAGGAGCACGGATTCAACTGGCGCTATGACGGCCGCGCCGACCCGGTGCCAGAGTTGGTGGCCAAGGGCGCAACGATCATCGTGAATCCGTCGGCGAGTCCCTTTGGGCTCGGCAAGGGTTCGCGGCATCGCGAGATCATGCGGATGCACGCGCTGCGGCACAAAGTCACCATCGCTGCGGTCAATCAAGTGGGAGCCAATGACGAACTGATCTTTGATGGGCACGCGGCGGTGATTGATGCGGGGGGGCGCCTGGTGTGCGCGGGGCCGGGGTTTGCGGAAGCGATCACGTACTTTGACACTGCCGCGACGAGTGAACCCGTGGTCGATCCGCTGGCGAATGCCTCGCGCGAGGAGCTGGCGTTTCGGGCCTTGTCACTGGGCATTCGTGATTACCTGCACAAGACGGGGTTTTCCAAAGTCATCATCGGGCTTTCCGGCGGGATTGATTCGGCCCTCACAGCGGTGCTGGCGGTGCATGCCCTGGGCGCGGCAAACGTGCTGGGTGTCGCGCTCCCGGGGCCATATTCGAGCGAACACTCCAAGAGTGATGCGTACGACCTGGCGCGGCGGCTAGGTATCCAGTGTCCCACGATTGCGATTAGTGCGCCCGTCGAAGCGTTTGCCAATGAGATCAATCCGGTGTTTTTGCGGCAGAAGCAATCGGAGTTTGGGGCGACGTTGCCCGACCTGGCAGAGGAGAACCTGCAGAGTCGCTGCCGCGGAACGACGCTGATGGCGCTTTCGAACCGCACGGGCGCGATGGTGCTGACCACGGGGAACAAGAGCGAGATGGCGGTCGGCTATTGCACGCTGTACGGCGATATGAATGGCGGGCTGGCGGTGCTCAGCGATGTGCCCAAGATGCTGGTGTATGGGGTTTCGCGGTGGGTGAATGCGAATTGGCAGTCACTGGGGTTTCTCGTGCAGCCGATTCCTGTATCGAGCATTGAGAAGGCGCCGAGCGCGGAGTTGCGGCCAAATCAGACCGATCAGGATTCGCTGCCGCCGTATGAGGTGCTGGATCGAGTGATCCAGGAACGAGTGGAGGAGCAGCGGAGCGTGGATGAGATTGCGGCGGCGACGGGGTTTGAGCACGCGCTGGTGGCGCGGGTGTGCCGCATGATTGATCTTGCGGAATACAAGCGGCGGCAGGCGGCGGTGGGATTGAAGATCACATCGGTGGCGTTTGGTTCGGGGCGGCGGATGCCGATCGCGCAGAAGTGGAGAGGGTGAGATTCGCTGCGCGAGGGAAAATCAGGCCTGCATGACATGGGCGACGTGTAAGGTGTTGGCGTATTGCTGAAAGCGGATGGCCTTTCGGCCGGCGTTGTCATTGGCGATGCGCCAGACGTGTACGGCCTGTGTATTTTGGGATTTGCCGGTGGCTTTGTATGTGCCGCGGTAGCGGACCAGGGCGATGATGGTGTCGCCGGCGTCGAGGAGTTCTTCGACTTGAACGACAAAGCCATCCCACTCGGAGATGCAGCGGGCAAAGACGCCGTTGGCGACGGCGGCTGGTCCGATGTATGGATTGCCATCGGCGTAGGGAAAGTTCTCTGCTTCGTTCCAGATGATGTTGGGACTCATGCTGCCAAGGACGGTGGCGACATCACCTTTGGCGAAGGCGGTGTAGATGTTCTGGATAAACAGGAGATTTTGAGATGGCATCGCGATGCTCCGTTGTGCTGAGTGTGGTGGCGGAGTTTATCGAGGTTGACGGACTGTTCGTGCATCGCGTGTCTACGCCGCGGCAAGCTGGTTGAGAGTGGTTCGGTCTGGAATCGTGTTGCCGGGAGCATTGGGATCGGCGCCATCTGAGGTGTCGAATTGATCCTGCGTGGTACTGACATCGGAGTTGTTTGTGGCTGTGTGAGCGTTTCTGGTGCGTGAAGATTTGGGAGCGACGGCTTTGAGGCCGGCCTTGATTGCAGAGTTGACAAGTTGGCGACCTTCGCGGATGGTGGCGAGGGCGCGCGAGGTGGTGGTGAGGAGTGCTTTGGCGGCGGGAGAATCGGGCGCTGGTGCGTCGGCGTTGTGGGCGGGGTCGAGGGTTTGTTGGGTGCGGACGATGGAAAGGGCAGCGGCGACGAGGGTTTCAATGGATTTGTGGAGCTCCGATTCGCGGAGCTGGGTGGCGTAGGCATCAGCGCGTTTGAAGGCGGCGACAACGGCATCGCAAGCAGCGCGGATGTGGGGCTGATCGAACCAGGCGACGAGGGTGCAGAGGGTGCGTTGGGCGGGGTGGCCGTGTTGGGGGTCGCAGATGACGAGGGAGGGGAGATCGAACTTGGCGAATGCCGCGCGTTGCAGGAGGGCGCGGTCGTCATCGGCGAGGGAGAGGGTGGGGTAGGGGTCGGCGGGGATCT
>CAYTYD010000004.1:0-36850 GCA_964441555.1 uncultured Phycisphaeraceae bacterium
GATGAGACCGTAGAGCATGGGAGTGTTCATGGCGATCGAACCCTTGTAGAGGGTCAGGATCCAGTTGAACACCTTGACGGCGGTGGGAATGGCAACCAGGAAGGTGAGGGCGGAGAAGATGGTGGCGCCGAGCTCGGTGGAGCTGGAGAACATGTGGTGGCCCCACACCAGGAAGGAGACGGCGGTGATGCCGAGTGAGGCGAAGGCGATGGCGCGGTAGCCGAAGATTTTCTTATGAGCGTGGACGGGGATGATCTCAGAGATGATGCCCATGCCGGGGAGGATCATTACGTACACGACGGGGTGGCTGTAGAACCAGAAGAAGTGCTGGAAGAGGACAGGGTCGCCTCCCATGCCAGGATCGAAGATGCCGATGTGGAAGACACGCTCAAGGATGAGGAGGAGGAGCGTGATGCCGATGACGGGAGTGGCGAGGACCTGGATGATGCTGGTGGCGTAGATGGCCCAGATGAAGAGGGGCATATCGAACCAGCCCATGCCGGGGGCGCGGAGCTTGTGCACGGTGACGATGAAGTTCAGCCCGGTGAGGATGGAGCTGAAGCCCATGATGAAGGCGCCGAGCACCATGAGGATGACGCGGGATTGATCGGGGTCGGTGGTGGTGGAGTATGGGGTGTAGAAGGTCCAGCCGGTGTCGACGCCACCGAAGTAGATGGAGAGGCCGGCAAAGAGGGAGCCGAAGAAGTAGATGTACCAGGAGAGGAGGTTGAGGCGTGGGAAGGCGACGTCTTTGGCGCCGAGCATGAGGGGAAGGAGGAAGTTGCCGAGGGCGGCGGGGACGCTGGGGATGATGACCATGAAGACCATCACTGCGCCGTGGAGGGTGAAGAGGCGGTTGTAGATGGTGTTACCGGCCCCCATGCCTTCGTCAGACTTGAAGAACTGGCCGGTGATCTGTCCGCCGACGGTGCGCACGGGCTCCAAGAGCTCGGTGCGGACAGCGAGGGCGAGGACGCCACCAATGAAGAAGAAGATGAGGACGGCGATGAGGTACATGACGCCGATCTTTTTGTGATCGACGGTGGTGCACCAATCCCAGACGTTGGTCCAGAATGAGCCCTTGGACTGGTAGTAGGGACCGTGGTGGTCGTGGTGGTGATCGTCGGCGTGGCCTGGGATGCTGCCGCTGGTTGGATGGAGTGTTGACATGGTGTGATCCTGTGATCGACTGTGAGCGGGTGGGTTGGGTTACTTGGCGGGGGCGGGGGTGGGAGTAGCGGCGGAGGGGTTGAGTGTTTTCATGTAGGCGATGATGCCATCGATCTGCTTTTCAGTGAGCTGCCCCTGGAAGCTGTTCATCTGCGAGTAGGGACCGAAGCCCTTGTGAATCTTGGCCTGAGGATTCAGGATGGATTCACGGATGTAGTTTTCGTCATAGAGAGCCGTGGAACCATTTTCGAGGGGGACCTGGGTGCCATAGGCGGCCTTCCACGTGGGGCCGGTGTTCTTGCTGCCATCGACGGAGTGGCAACTGGCGCACTGGCTCCTGTAGACGCGCTCGCCGATTTGCTCAGGGGGTTTGTTCTGGGAAATTTTCTCCATCCAGGTGTTGAAGTAGGCCTCGGGGACGACGCGGAGAATGGCCATCATTTCTGAGTGGGACTGGCCGCAGTATTCAGCGCAGAAGATCCAGTGATCGGCCTTGGGGGTGCCGTCGGCGAGGGTTTCCGAGCCGCTGAGCTTTTCACTCTGGAACCAGTACGACGTGTAGCGATTGGGCATCACGTCCTGCTTGATGCGGAAGTCGGGAATCCAGAATGCGTGAATCACATCGCGCGAGCTCATGCGGAGCTTGATAGGGCGGCTTTCGGGGACCAGATAAATGGGGACGGGGGTTGAGGCCAGCTTGTTGGTGGGATCACCGTCTTTGGCGTCTTCGCTGGTGAACAAGGGGCTTTCTTCACCGTTGGGATAGGTGACGAGCCAGTTCCACTTCTTACCTTCGACGCGGAGTTCCATGGCGTTGGACGGGGCGATGAGGGCATTGGCGTAGCCGTGGAAGCCCTGGAAGAAGATGTAAGCAAGGGGGATGAGGGGGAGAACGGTCCAGGCGATTTCCAAGGGGGTGTTGTGGGAGGTGGAGAGGATCGGCTTCTTGACCGCGCTGCGGCGGTACTTCCACGTCCAGTAGAACATGAGGTACATGAGGATCACGAAGGCGATGACGCTGAACCAGAAGATCCACATGAAAAGATCATCGACGGCGGCGGAGTAGGTCGCGGAGGGGCGCGAGCGGAACCAGATGTCGCGAAAGGGCTGATCAAAAGGGGCCTTGGCCAACATGCCACTGGAAAGGCCGCCTGCGAGGTTGATGAGGTCGCTTGTCATACTGAGGATCCAAAGTGAGGAAGTGAGCCGAGTGTGGAGTGATGTGAGGATTGGGGGAGAGTGCCGTACTTGTTCAGGTTGCCACCACCGTGGTGCGGGGCGGCGGGGGAGGATTTTGCGGGGGATCGGACGATGCACCCGGCGGGATTTGCCTGCCGCGACGGCGGATGCGTTCACCGGCGAAGAGGAGGCCGATGAGGGTTCCGACGCTGAGCATGGTGATGACGCCGCCGATCTGCATGACGCGCCAGGCGACGAGAACGTATTTGCCACTGTTGGGATCAAAGCGGTAGCAATAGTGCATGAAGAGATCGCCCAGCCCATCGGCGATTTTGCCAGCGCTGGCTTCCAAGAGCATGAGCTTGAGATCACGCCCGGTGTAAGAGATGCCGCCGGCGTAGCGGGCGAGCTTGCCATCGGGTGTGATGACGAACATCAGCGAGGGGTGCGAGTATTCGCCGTTGTCGAGAAGCTTGTACTGGAAGCCCAGGGCATCGGCGAGTTCCTTGCTGGCGACCTGGGTGCCGACGTGGAACTCAAAGCCAGCTTCGACCTGAGCGCGATTGGCTTCGGTGAGCTTGGCGTAACCATTGACGTAGCGATATTTCTTATTTTCGGCAGAGAGGGGGACTTCGGTGGGATCGATGCTGAAGATCAGGGCCTTGTACTTATCACCGACGACATAGTCGATTTCATCCATGGCCTTGGCCATCTTGTCGATGGTGACGGGGCACATGACGGGGCAGCGGTAGTAGGCCATCACGATGATGACGGGCTTGCCATCCTTGAAATAATCACCGAGCTTGACGGACTCACCCTTGGAGTTCTTGAACTCCACATGCATGGGGAGCGTTTCGCCAAGATGGGGGATGATCTCGAGGTCTTTGGCCTCTTTGGGGAGCTCATTCATCAGCACCTGAGCGGGAGTCACTTGGCAACAGGTGGCCACCGCCGCGATGCTGATCGCGAGAAGGGTGTGCCAGGAGTTGCGAAGCGTTCCGATCATGTTGAGTCTTGCTCCTTCAGAGAGATTGATGAATTACTTGGCCCCGTTGTACTTGGAGATGACTTTGTCTTTGGCGACGGAGAGGGGAACGCGGACCGAGTTGGTGGCGGCATCGGACCAGCCGTAGGTGGTGAAATCCTGCTCGACGATGCGGGCCTTGTACTGCACGGCATCGGCGGACATGAAGACTTCCTTCTTGCGGGCCAATTCCTGAGTGGAGTAGCTGTTGAAATAGACCCAGATCGCGGCGATGGAACCGACGACGGTGACAACCAGCGCCAATCCCCACATGGCCAGGGAGAGCATGTTGGTTTCCGCGCCGTTCTCAACCTGGGGGAGACCCTCGGAGGCGTCGTGGTGGTGCCACGCGTCGGCGTGGGCTTCTTCAACCGGCAATGTGTGGGCGTGTCCGTGACCTGCCATCGCTCATCCCTTTCGACCTGCTGATTTGGTTGCGGTGTGCCGCCAGATCAGATTGTTCGTGCCATTGCGTGCGAGAGATTTTGCCGATCGTCGCGAGTTTGGTGCCGCGACGAGGGGCAGACGGTGAATCAGACGTAGTTCTTATGGTGGAGTGCTTCGGCCATGCGGGGATCGTGCACGGCGACGAGGGGCCGCGATGCACAGACGCGCCAGAGGAGCCCGAAGAAGATGGCGATGCAGCCGATGGCGCCAGCGGCGTCGATCCAGAACGCGCCGTTGGTGAGGGGCATCTTGGCCTCGGCCTCATGAATCGCGGCCATGGGGCGGACGATGAAGATCATGTCGAGGATCTGCATGGTGATGGCCCAGCCAGCCATGAAAGTGAGGGCTGCGCCCTTGCGCTTGACATCGCGGAAGACCAGAACGAGGAAGGGGACAAGGAAGTGTCCGAAGCAGAGGGTGTAGAAGAGGTATTCCCAGCCGCCTTGCTTGCGCGCGACGTACCAGGCGGTTTCCTCCGGGATGTTGGAGTACCAAATCAGGAAGTACTGACTGAAGGCGATGTAGGCCCAGAAGATGGTGAAGGCGAACTGGAGCTTGCCCAGATCGTGGTAGTGCTCTTCGGTGATGACGCCCTTCAAGAGGCCGCGATTGCGCAGGCACTGGGTGATGATGATGAGGGCGGCGATGCCGCTGTATGCACAGCCGGCGAAGAAGTAGACGCCCCACATGGTGCTGAAGAAGCGGAAGTCAAAGGACATGAGCCAGTCAAAGGCGCAGAAGGCCATGGAGAGAGCCGTGAGGATCATGCCCCAGGAGGCGGTGAAGCGAGACTTGGCGGAGAGGGAGCGATCGCCGGTGCGATCCTGCTCGAGGGAGCGAGAGACGTAGACGCTGCTGAGGCGCCACCAGATGAACAGGTAAATCGCCATTCGAGCAAAGAAGAAAAGTGGATGGAAGAAGATCGCCTTCTTGCTCAGAATTGGATTCGCGGCGTGCTCTGGATTCATCCAGGTGAAGAGAGCACCCTTGAAGACGAAGTAATCGAGGATGGGGGTGATGCAGGCCAGCACGCCGCAGATCGGGGCGAGCGAAGCCATGTTCTCCAGCAGGCGGCGGATGGTGGCGCTCCAACCGGCGTTGGTGAGCGAGGTGGCCTGCAGGAAGAAGAGACCACCGAGCGACATGGCCAGCGCGGTGCACGCACCGACGTGGAAGCTGGCGAGAGCGTGGGCCTTGGAGACGACCGCGCCGCCCACGATGGTGGCGACGAGGGCGACCAGACCGATGCCAAGCAGCATGGTGCTGGGTGTGGAGCCGCTGATGGTGATGTTGTCACGCTTGAGGGCAGCATGCCCGGAGACATCAGGAAGCACGACGGTGCCGGGGACAAACCGGGAAGTATCCAGTCCGGATGTGGCCTGACTCACTTGGCACCTCCTGTGGTGGCGGGCGCGGGTGCGACTGCGGGCTTCACACGCATGAGATCATCGCGCTGTCCGGGTGGGACGTCGTTGATGTTGCCCTTGCGGGTTTCCTGAAGAACGCGGATGTATGCAACGACGCCCCAGGCGTCCATCGGAGAGAGGGCGTGGGCGTAGCCGGGCATTTTCTGATTGCCAGCGGTGTCCCACACGCCGACCATGGCGGTGTGGAAGAGGTAGCCATCTTTACCCTGATCGGCCTTGGCATCGAAATACTTGGCATCGTGGAAATTGGGGAGGGCGTAGCTCCACTGCTTTCCAACCATGCCCTGACCATCGCCTGAGTAACCGTGGCAGGTGGCGCAGGTGATGTTGTACCACTTCTCGCCGCGTGCCAAGAGCTCGCCATCGACCTTGACGGGGATGGTGGTGAGATATGCACCATCGGCGCCCTTGCCGGCGTAGATGCGATCATCATCGCGAAGCAGATCTGCTTGCTTGGCTTCCCACTTGCTGGCCCAGTTGTCGCTGGCGACACCGGCGGTGGTGGTGGAGCTGGGGGCCATCTGCTCAGGGGCGAAGCTGGTGCGACCGAAGGCGACCGTGCCCTTGACCGCTGGACGCATGCTGCGGCCGTCGGCGTAGAACTGCGTCTGGGTCTGCGGCTTCCACTTTGGGCTGTCTTTCATGTCCTGAAAGAACTGGCGGGGGGTTTCGTCGTGACGATCGCCGCGGCAACCGGAGAGGCCGACCAGGGTGGCGGCGGATGCCGCGACCGTGAGAACCAGCGTGATCGAATTGTGCTGTGCACGTGTCATGCGAGTGTGTCCTGATGCGTTGCGAGGGGGACTCAATCCTCAACGAGTTCGACGGACTTTGCGCCGGCAGAGCGGAGCAATTCGCGGGTCTTGGCAGGGTCGAACCGCTTGTCGGTGGCCTCGATGGCGATGAAGAAGGCGTCATCGCTGCACGCCAGGAAACGATCCTTGGAGAAGAGGGGGTGACTGTGGCGGGGCAGGCCGTTCATGGCGAGCATGCCGATGAGCGTGGTGAAGGCGGTGAAGAGAATGCCGATTTCGAAGGTGATGGGGACGAAGGCCTCCCACGCGACGAAGGGTTTACCTTGCACGACCATGTGGTAATCGGTGTTCATCCACGCCTGCATGCCGAAGCCGGCGCAGGCCATGGAGAGGCCGACGACGGCGGCAAGCAGTGGCAGCTTGGTGCGCTTCACGCCCATGGCATCTTCCATGCCGTGAACGGGGAAGGGAGAGTGGCAATCCCACTTGGTGTATCCCGCATCGCGCACCTTTTCGGCGGCGTGCACCAGATCAGCAGGGTTGGCAAACTCAGCAAGCACGCCGTGGAGGGGCTTGCCAGATTCAGTGACATAGATCGGAGCGACTGACATTTAGTGGCCCTCCTTGGCAGAGGTGTGGCTGTGGCTGTCGCCGTTGTGGTGGTTGTGACCGTGTCCGCCATGACCGTGGTGGCCGTATCCCTCCCAGTGGGGGCTGGCCTGAGGCAGCACGGCCTTGAGCTCGCTAATGGCAAAGACGGGGAGGAACTTCATGAAGAGGAGGAAGAGAGTGAGGAAGGTGCCGAAGGAGCCGACGAAGATCATGATGTCGACGGGTGTGGGCCAGAACATGTGCCACTCGCCGGGGAGATACGCCCGGTGCAGCGAGGTGACGATGATCACGAAGCGCTCGAACCACATGCCGATGGTGACCAGGAAGGCGACCACGAAGACCGCGATCGTGCTGGTGCGCATCTTCTTACTCCAGAAGATCTGGGGCGAGATGACGTTGCAGCTGATCATGGTCCAATAGGCCCAGGCGTAGGGGCCACGGGCGCGATTCTCGAGGAAGACATCGAGCTCGAACTGGTTGCCGCCGTACCAGGCGATGAAGAACTCCATGGCGTAGGCAAAGCCGACCATCATGCCGGTGAGGAGCACGATCTTGGCCATGTTCTCGATGTGGCGGAGGGTGACAAAGTCGGCGAAATTCTTATAGAGGACGCGAGCCGGAATCAGAAGCAGGAGCACCATGGCAAAGCCGCCGAAGATGGCGCCTGCGACGAAGTAGGGCGGGAAGATGGTGGTGTGCCAGCCGGGGACGATCGATGTCGCGAAGTCAAAGGACACGATCGAGTGCACGCTAAGCACCAGGGGAGTCGAGATGCCAGCGAGGACCAGGTACGCCACTTCATAGCGGTGCCAGTGGCGGGCGCTGAAGCGCCACCCCAGCGAGAGGAAGCCGTAGGCATACGCACGGATCGCGTCGATGCGAATCGGAATGATGGGGAGCAGGATCGGCCCGCTCGCCAACTTCCGCAGTCGCAGGTCAGCCCGGTCACGCAAGGTCGCGATATCCGGAATCATGCCCATGTACCAGAAGAGGAGCGACACGGTGGCGTACGTGCTCACCGCGAAGACGTCCCACAAAAGGGGCGAGCGGAAGTTTGGCCAGATCTGGTTGGCGTTGGGAATCGGAAAGAGCATCCACGCCGCCCACTGGCGACCAATGTGAATGCCCGGGAACGTCGCGGCACAGATCACGGCAAAGATCGTCATCGCCTCGGCCGAGCGGTTGATCGCGGTGCGCCACTTCTGCTTGAAGAGACAGAGAATCGCGGAGATCAGCGTTCCGGCGTGGCCGATACCGATCCAGAAGACGAAGTTGGTGATGTCCCACGCCCAGTCGACCTGGTTGTTCAAGCCCCAGGTACCGATGCCGGTGATCACCAGATACAGGATGAAGAGGCCACCCAGCTGGGCGATGCCGAAGGCCGTCATGAATGCGGGCAGCCACCAACGCGGCGGCGCGTTCTCGGCATAGCCGCAGACGATCTCGGTCACCTCGCCGAAGGTGCGGTTGTTCAAGACCAGCGGCGGGCGAACTCCGGGATCGTCAATCAGCGTGCCGTCGCCGATCACGGGGTCCATCATGGATTCCGTCGCGGGACGGATCCGACCGGCCAACCGGTCTGCCGTGATCTTGTCTGGATGAAGCGTCGTCATTTTCAGGAAACTCCCTGACGTGAAACTTTGCGAAACCGATCCCAACCCAAACTTCCAATCAAACTACATCCACCCCCGTGCCGCCTTACGACAGCACGGAGAGTGAGAGTGCATACCCAACATCCTTGAAACGCTTGCGCGGATCAATGAAGTGTGTGTGCCCCTTGCCATCAGACTTGTGGTCGTGATTGTGATCGTGGTCATGCCCATCGTGGTCGTGGCCATGGCCATGATCCTGAGGATTCTCGACGGGCGTGCGCAGCTTGGGATTGGGGTTTTTGACACCCATCAGATAGCTGGTGCGGGGACGCGTGTTGAGATATCCAAGAAGGAGATAGGAACGACCGTTGGAGCGGGTCTTGGAGACCTTGCTCTCGGCGTCGTTGATATCACCAAAGACAATCGCGTTTGAGGGGCAGGCCTGCTGGCAGGCGGACTGGAAGAAGCCCTCGGGGATGTTCTGGAGATTCTCCAGCTTCATCTCGGCGCGTGCCGCGTTGATGCGCTGAATGCAGTAGGAGCACTTTTCCATCACGCCGCGCATGCGGACCGAAACGTCCGGGTTGCGCTGCATGCGGCTGATCTCATCCACCTTCTCGCGCAGGCGGGGCGGAACAAAGTTCACATTGGGAATGCCGCCGACCTTGTCGGCCAGTTCCTTGCCATAGAAGCCGCCATTGAACTTGCTGATGCCAAACTCGAAGAAGTTGTAGCGGCGGACCTTGTACGGACAGTTGTTGGCGCAGTAACGCGTTCCGATGCAACGGTTGTACACCTGGTAGTTGATGCCTTCGGGGCCGTGCACCGTCGCGTTGACCGGGCACACGGTTTCGCAGGGAGCATTCTCACACTACACGCAACCCACGGGCTGGTGCATCATGCTCTCGGGTTCGTTGATGTCATCGCCGGTGTAGTAGCGATCGACGCGGATCCAGGTCATCTCGCGGCCCTTCGCCACTTCATCGCGACCCACCACGGGGATGTTGTTCTCTGACTGGCAGGCGATGGTGCACGTGCCGCAACCTGTGCACGAGGCCAGGTCGATGGTCATGCCCCACTGCTGGCGCTTGGTGTATTGCGGCGCGGTGGGATTGCCCAGGTGATCCGTCGCACTCTTGTTGGCGACATTGGGATCCTGCGCGCCCTGGTTGTAGGGGTTGTTGTAAATGCTGACGTTGGGGGGCGTGTGTGAGAGTTCGCCCAGCTGCTCGGCAAAGTTGAGCTTCTCCGCTTCCTTTCCGTAGACGCTGTCGACGAGGTTCTTGACGCTGTCGCCGTGCTTCTTCCACGCCTGTACATCCACTTCGCGGACCAGGGTGGTGCGTCCTTCCAACGACCAGTGGTTCTGGGTGCTGGCGACTTCGCGGGTTCCCTCGATCAGTGAGACCTTGCCGCCCTGTGCAGCGCGGCTAATGCCAGCGCCACGCAGGGGATAGACGTTGCTGCCGACATTCTCACCCACGCTGCCGCAGGATGTGCGGCCGTAGCCGAAGGTCAGCACCACGGTGTCATCCGCCATGCCGGGGCACACCCAACAGGCGACGGTGACCTTGCGACCACCCAGCGTGATCTCCGCCAGGCGCGCCTTGGGGAACTTGCGATCGGTGTAAATCTTGTTGGGGTCGTGATCGTTGTACGACACCGGAGCGACACCAAGGGCCTCGGCGGTCTTGGGGCTCATCAGGGCGGGATTTTCCCACACCACGCGCGTGCCGGGTTGGGGCAATTCGTGCAGCCAGGGGTTATTGCCAAAGCGGCCATCACCCACCATGCCGATTTCAAAGACCACATCCAGATTGGTCTGCGAAGGAGGCGTTGGAAGCGTGTACGCGCTCGCGGCAGTCGTCACATCGGCCATCTTCAATGGGCCGGGCGCGGCAGGAGCCACCGCAGCCGCCGTGCGACCTTCGTGCAGAATGCGACGCCACTTCTTCTCGCCATCGGCACCTGCGCCCAGTGCGCCAGCCCACGTGCTCTTGACCAGGGCCAGGCCATCGGGCTTGAGATTGCCACCCAGGAAGGCGAGGAATTCGATTTCGCTGAAGACCGGTGCCGCAGGGCCGTGCGAGTCTTCCGGCTTGGAATAGAGGGGGGCGATCATCGGCTGAATCACGCTGCGCGTGCCGTCGATCGCTTCGACATCGCTCCAGGATTCCAGAGCGTGAGCACCGTTGATGGTCCACATGCTCTCGTTGGCGGTCTCGGTGCTTTCCACGCTCCAGGTGATCGTGCTCTTCACCTTGGCGAATTTTTCGGCAAAGCCCAGGTCGCCGGGCGCGTCGTACACCGGGTTCACGCCGATGCAGATCACCGTATCGATTTCACCCTTACCCATGCGTGCGGCAAGCGCGGAGAGTTCAACGACGCCATCGCTGGCTTCGTCTTCGCTCATGTTGCGATAGGAGACCGTCTTGCCAGCGTTGCCCAGAGCCGCGTTGATCGCGTGCGTGATGGCATGCACTTCGGCGGGCTGCGAAGGACCGGCAACCACGAGAGCTGCACCTTTGTTGGCGAGCAGATCTTCGGCGGCGGCATCAACAAACTTGGCATCGATTGCGCCAATCGCACCCTTGGCCACCATCCCACCCAAACCATTGACACCAAGCTTGGCGAGGGCCGCGGCGAGGGCAAAGGCGTAATGCGTGACCACGGAGGGGGCCACGCGCTTGCGATGATCCGCCATGCCGCCGGTGATGCTGGCCTGACACTCCACCACGTAAAGGCGGCTCATGTCGTCGGTCGTCTTCATCACAGCGCGAGTCGATGCCAAGCCGCGAGCATTCACCAGACCGCCGGGCTCAAAGCCAGGACCGGAAGCGGAGGCAAAGTCGCGATCCAATGAGACGATGACCTTGGCCTTGGCGACATCGAGCACTTCGCGCATCGGCTTGCCGAAGGCGATGCGAGCGCCAGCAACCGCATTGCTGTTCTGGGTGGCGTCGTAGGCGATCCAACTCGCTGCGGGCCACTTCTTCTTGAGATCGGCCTTGAGGGCATCGCGCGTCGGGCTGGTCTTCTTATCCACGAGAATCGCGACAGATGAGCCGCGCGAGGCGAGCAGACGCTCTGCCTCAGGACCCCACCAACCCTTGAAGTCATCAAAGGTGGCCTCGAGGCGGCCGCGAGCCGGATTCTTGTACATCGGGAACTTGAGACGATCGGGGTCATAGAGCGAGAGAACGCTCGCCTGGGCCCAGATGCTGCTCTTTCCCTGGTTCACTGCGTGCAGGGGGTTGCCTTCCACCTTGGTGGGGCGACCTTCGTGCGTTTCGATCAGAAGGCCCTCAGCGCCACCACCCGGCAGCGCCATGGCACTCGCGTAAAACAGGGGCTTGCCGATCACGACATCTTCGGGAATCTCACGCGAGTAAGGCAGAATCTTGTGATCGGGGCGGCGGCAGCCGGGAAGCGTCGCAGCGCCAGCGAGCGCGACCGAGGCGCCCATCAACTGCAGGAAGGTGCGCCGCGAGCTGGTGAGCATGTCGGTGATCCCTGCCGGGAATTCACGTTCGACAAAGTCGCGGAATTCGGAGGTGTCCGCCAATTCATCGGCACTGCGCCACGCCTTGCGACCTGCAATGCGGGTCAGTTCGCGAGGCGAACGCGCCAGCTCCTGCTTGGAAGGAAGCGCTTCCGTCCCGTGCGAGTGGGCTTCCGTGGTTGAATGGCATTGATCCAGGGTGCTCATGCGTCGTTCACTTTCGTCGATGCCCAAACTTGTGTGCCCAAACTTGTGTGCTCAGACTCGTGTGATCCAGATTCCCGTTCCAACCGTCATCTCAACTCTGTGTCGCGTGGTTTGATGAAGTTGCGTTGCTTAGAAGGCTTTGCTTAGTAGTGGCACGCGCCGCAATTCTCTGGAGGCGCTTCTTTGAGAGTTTCAAGAAGCTTGCGCCCCTCGGCCTTGTGCTTGGCAGGGTCGGCAAACCACTCGGTCTGCACCCATTGCAACTGCGTCACCTTGTCCTTGGGAACCAGGTACTTCTCCGGCTCGGTCTTCACGCCGCGATGGCAATCCAGACACCACCCCATGCTCTGTGGCTCGGCCTGATACACCGTCTCCATCGTGGTGATCTGCCCGTGGCAGGAATAGCACGACACGCCAGCGTTCAAGTGCACGTTGTGGGGAAAGTTGCGAACGTAATCCGGAACCTTGTGCACGCGGCGCCATTCGATCGACTTGTCCTGCGCGTACGCAGTGCGGACGAACTCAGTCTTTTCGCGATGCACCACGCCCTCGGGAACCGCGTACAACTTCAGACGATTTTCAGCGTGGCAGCCATAGCACGTCGCCACATTGGGAATGTTGGCCTCGGCCGATTCCTCGATCTTGGTATGGCAATAGCGGCAATCCATCCCCAACTTACCAGCATGGATCTGGTGGTTGAATCCACCATCCGGCTGCTTGGGCATATACCCGACGCGCCAGAACTTGGGCGTCGCAAAGTACGTAAACCCGGCGACCACAGTCGTCAAGCCGCCCACTGCCGCGAGCGCTGACACTGTTGGAAACGCGTTGAACCACTTTGGAAAAAGTCCAGCCACGCTGACCTCCGAACCATTCATTACCCACCGAACCGCACGAAAACCGGGCAATTCCGTGAGTACGTGCAAACTTCGACACCCCCGGTAACCTCGTTCTGGTTACCGGGCGTGACGTTTTTCCTGTAAGGCAGCAAAATCTACGGCCGCGGCGTATTCTGTCAAGCCGGAACATCATATTCCGGCTAATTGAGAACAAGTCTCATCCAAAAATCGTTTGGAGTATGGACGGGTTTCTGGTATACTGCTCCGCATAGAAAGGAGGCAACCGCATGTCGCAATCCACCTCTCCACATCCCTCCAGTCCCGTGAGCTCATCGACCACCACCCCTCGTCCTTCTTTCGCCGCGTTGCTCCACCCCGGCCTGGTATTCGGGTTTGGTACGGCAATCGCCATGTGGGTCATATTCTTTATCACTCACCTGCCATCACTGGCCATTCCGGCTCAGATCAGCTTCGCGCTCTTCATTCTGTGTATCTGCGTAGGTGCATTTTTCGCCGCCCGCTCACAAACTGGAATACCCGGCTGGCTGGCTGGTTCTACCAGCGCGGCGATCAGCGCGCTGGTCAACGTGCTGCTGCTGGGCGCATTCATCGTCAAACAGCCCCCCACCGCCGATCCCGCTTCCACCGTTCCCGCCAGCGGCACCAGTGGCTTGCACGCCGAATCGCTCATGGCCATGGGCGGTTTCTTCGCCGCGTGCATTGTTCTGGGCCTGGTGTCGGGCAGCATCGGTGGCATGGGTTCAGCGCTTCGCTCGGCAAGAGTCACCGCTCGTCAGCATTGGCTGGCACGCTTTGCCATCCTCACCAGCATCTGTTTTCTTCCCTTGCTACTGATTGGTGGCCTGGTCACCACCACCGGCAGCGGCATGAGCGTTCGTGGCTGGCCCGATTCCTTCGGCGCCAACATGTTCCTGTATCCCATTTCCCTCATGACCAGCCATCAGGCGGTTTTCCTTGAACATTCACACCGCCTCTTCGGAACCTTCGTGGGCCTGACCGTCGTGACGCTCACAGCGTGGGTGTTACTCGCCAAAGTCGGTGGCGGCATCGGTGCGCGCGTTGCCGGACTGCTGATTCTGGTGTGCATTCAAGGGGCACTCGGCGGGTTTCGCGTCACCGAGAATTCGCTCTTTCTTTCCATGCTGCATGGCGTCACCGGCCAACTGACATTCGCCGCGGCGATTCTCATCATGATGCTGCTTCTGCCAAGTTATGAGACAGCGGCAACTGCAATCCCAGATCCTGATGCACGCAAACGCAAGGCGCTGGCCACCGCGCTCCTGCACTCCACCATCCTGCAGCTGATCATGGGTGCTGCGTACCGCCACCTGCGCCATGCCGATTCCCCCGGTGCGAATCATGCGCTGTGGGCACACATGTTCTTCTCACTCCTGGTCGTTGGTGCTGGCGTGATGGCCGCGACCTTTGCCAGGTCTCGCCCTGGCGATCAGCCACACGATCGCTTGATGCGCGGCATTGGCGTCGCCACGGTCGCGTGCGTTGCAGCGCAATTCCTGCTCGGGTGGCTTGCTTTTTACTTTGTGCACACCGGCAATTCCAAGGGCAACATCCCTATGCCCGAGCAACTCGCCACCGCCCAATCGCTTCGCCCGGCCGAAGTCATTTTCCGCACGCTGCACCAGGGGAATGGCGCGATCCTGCTTGCCTTGGCCACCATGGGCCTGGTGTTGAGCAAAAGGATCTGGAAGGCCTCTGAGCCCAACACCATCCCATCTTCATCGCCTCTTTCAGCCACAGCGGTTTGACTGGGTTTCCGGACGTGCATCCCATGCCGCCCATTCCTCACAGTCGTTACACAACGCCGCTCGGGCCTTGAGCATCGTCGCTCCGAAGCGCGGCTGGCCGTGCGCGTCCAAACTCTGTCGATGCTGAGACGTGCTACTCGTTCAGACCATCATGGCCCGCCCCGGCATGACTTTGTCCATGCCGATTCATCATCCCAAGCGGCCGGACATGCTGCTCTTGAATACCGGAGCTTCATTGGATTCATTCGCGCTGGGACATCTGCGTGAATTGGGCATCAGCGATATCTGGATCAATTACCCCGGCCTGGAGTATCTCGCGCAGTATGTGAGCCCGGCGATGCGTGAAGCATGCGTCGAGACCACGCGAAAGCTCGCCGATGTCTTTGAGCACGTGCGTCATGACGCGCACGCGCGGCTGGAGTTTCAGCCCGTACGCCGCGCCGTCGCTGACATGGTCGAATCGATGGTCAGCCAGCCGATGGCGGCCCTGTATATCAACGAAGTCAGCCAGACCGATCAGCCGGCATTGCGCCGCGCGGTCAATGTGTCGTTCCTGAGCGCACTGATGGGAATCTCGCTGCAGTCTTATCTCATTCAGGAACGACCTCGCCTCAAACCAGGTTTTGCTCGAGATGTCGCGCCATTGGGTTTGGGTGCACTGCTCTCAGACCTGGGCGCGCAGCTGATTCCGCCCTCGGCCTTGGAACGCTACTACCG
Organism: uncultured Phycisphaeraceae bacterium; assembly: GCA_964441555.1. GTDB lineage: Bacteria > Planctomycetota > Phycisphaerae > Phycisphaerales > UBA1924 > F1-120-MAGs238. Next base: position 15,259 of record CAYTYD010000004.1, read on the forward strand.
CACGCACGACGACACCGATCCCGAGTGGCGTCAACACGTCACGATCGGGCACTCGCTGTTGAGAGGCGAGGTCGAACCATCCGCCGCGGCGGTGGTGCTGAACCACCATCAGAACTTTGATGGCAGTGGATATCCGATCCTGCATGACGGAGAGCATGGCGACCACGCTCCGGCGGGATCCAAGATTCATGTGTTCAGCCGCATCGCCTCGGTTGCGGATTGGTTTGATCGTCTGCGCTGGGGAACATTCTCTGCCGAGGGTGTGGCGCCGAGCAAGCCGATTCGCCCGGTGGTGAGAGTGCTGCGAATGCTGCGTGAGGCGCCGATTTCGAAGCTCTTAGATCCAGTATGCGTGCGCGCCATGGTGGCGGTCGCGCCGCCATACCCCCCGGGCTCACTGGTCACCATCTCTGGCGGGCAACGCTGCGTGGTGGTGGATTGGTCACCGCTTGATCCATGCCGTCCGATCGTTCAACCGATCGGCGATCTCTCCAAGGGCTCGCTGGATGAAGGGAATGAGACCATCGATCTCCGCCGCGAGCGCGACCTGACCGTGACCCACATCGAGGGCCACGATGTCAGCAAGGACAACTTTGAAGCCCGCTCGCACAGCGAGTTTGATCTTTCCGTGTTCTATCGATCTGCGGATCCCGGCGCAGCTCGCAACGACGAAGCCGAACCGCCATTTCGCCGATCGGCCTGAGTCATGACACCAGATTCACTGAGCTGGCTTTGCCGCTGGGGCCCCGCCGGATGGTGGATTCGATGTCGGCGTTGTGCTTCCGGGAGAAGCAACAGGAGCGGCGGGCGTTGTTGAAGGTGTGCCACCGGCAGGCGCACCACCCGGCTGACTTCCGGGTTGACCACGATTCTGACGGTTGCGACCCCCACCACCGCCGCCATTGCTTCCGCCGCCACCTTCCGGGCGCATGCGCGGCGCGCTGCCTGCGTCGCTGGGCATTCGCGGAGCTGGCGCGGGGACGGCATCCTCTTCGGAGATGGGCTGGCCATTCTCATCGAGCTTGTAGCCAGTGGCCTTGAGGGCCTCGACATCCCACGCCGCCATGATCACTTCGCCGGGCGTGGGCTCGCGCAGCAGCACTGCGGTGGATTCCGGCAAACCTGCGGAGATTTCCGCCATGGTGTCGGAGCGACGACCAACCTTCACGGGCACACGACGGAACTTGCTGCCATCGGCGGTATAGACAAAGCGCACCGCGCCGTCGTTGAAGACGGCCTGCACCGGCACCGACACCGCATCAGCGACGCGGCCGAGGATAATCTGGGCTTCTGCGCGCATCGAGGGCTTCAGGAGCGAGGTGTCCTCTTCCTTGTCGATGTGCACACGCACGGTGTATTCACGCAGGTTGGGGTCGCGCCAGCCATTGCTCTCGGCGAGCACGCCGATGGATTCGACCACGCCTCGATACAGCTTGCCTCCGGCCGCTTCGACCTTCACACTGGCGGGCATACCCGGGCGAATGCGGCCTGCGAGCGATTCATGCACTTTCACTGCCGCGACCATCTCGGAGGTGTCGGGCAAGCTCATCAACTGCTCGTTGTTGGTCACTTCCTTGCCGACCTGCAGCGAGCCATCCATAAAGCGGCCGCGTTCCATGCTGGTGGCATACACCACCAAGCCATCGCGCGGGGCCTTGATGACAGTATTTTCCTTCTGCTGATTCAGCTTGGCCAGGTTCTCTTCGCGGAGGCGAAGCTGCTGCTTCTTATTCTCCAGATCCGCCTTCTTCACCGCGAGTTCTTTCTCGTTATTGAGCTCGACCCGCTGCAATTCGGCTGCTGAATCGGCGACGTCACCAAGTTTGGTCTGCTCATCCTTGGGGTATTCGTAGCTGTTGTAGACCTCGATGTTCTTCTGGGCCTTCTCAAGGGCCTTGGTCCATTCGATCACAGCGATGCGGTCCTTCTCCAACTCCTCGCTGGAGAGAAATTCACGGGCAAAGAGCTTCTCGCTGCGCTCAAGACGGTCCTTCGCGCGGTTGAGTTCGCGATCGGCTTTCTCCAGATCCAGCGACAGTCCCAGTCGCTTGATCGCCACGTCACCCTCTTTCCACTGTTCGAGCGTCACGCGTGAAAGGTCGAGCTTGAGCTTGGCCTTGCGCAGGCGGCTCTCGTTGTCGATCTCCTGAATCGCCACCGCGTTCTCAGCACTTACCAGATCAGACCGCGAGCTCTGCACACGGGCGGTTTCATCGATCACCAGCTTGTCGATCTGATCGGCCGAGAGGACCATCAACACATCGCCGGCCTTGACCTTGGTGCCTTCTTTGACGAGCTCGACGATGCTGGTACGGCTTTCCACCCGGCTGCGAATCTCCAGATCGTCCTTGGCCTCCAGCTGGCCGGAGGCCAGGGTCGTGATCTCAAAGCTCTGCTTGCGGGCCATGGCTCGATCCGCGGTCAGATTGGCCCCGGTGCGGGCCTGAGCGTCGTCACACCCTGCCAGAGGGAAAACGGCAGCGGTGCCAGCCAGGGCGGCGATCCAGACGGCGACTGAGCATGCCGCGGCACGAGATGAAGGGCGTAAATTGTGCAGCATGTGATCCACCTCTTTTGAAACCGATCCCCACCGGCACGGCACCCTTTCCACGCAACGCGGCTCGGGGATAACAATGGTATCGCCCTTGCACCCAAATAGATGCGGGAAACCGCGCGAGGTTCCATGTCTGCCATCCTGCTCGTTGTCAGTACCCAATTGGAAGCAAACCCACTGCTGCGCGCCTGGGGTGAGATTCGCAACGACCACCGTTCGCCCGAATGGTCGTTGATGCCTCTGGCACGCGACTTGGATCTGCTCATCACCGGCGTCAGCAAAGCCAACGCGGCTGGGGCGGTGGCACGCTGCGTTCAACCCCACCACTCCTGCATCCTGAATCTGGGGATTGGCGGCACATTGCCCGGCAGTCCAGCACAGATTGGTGATGTAGTTCTCGGAACCGCGTCCATCTTTGCAGATGAGGGGGTTCCCACGCCACAGGGGCACTTTTTGCCTTGCGCGGCACTGGGGTTTGGCCTCGACCAAGAGGGAAAGGACGACTGCTTTGTGCCGCCACAACGGCTGATTCAGACGCTTTCGTCCCTTGCAACTCATCAAGGCCGAATTGCAACCGTGAGCGAGTGTTCGGGAACGGATGCACGAGCAGCGGAGATCGTGAAACGGACGAACTCGATTGCGGAGGGGATGGAAGGAGCGGCGGTGGCGCTGGTTGCCCAGCGGCTGCGGCGCGATTGGGCCGAGATTCGCGTGATCAGCAATTCGACCGGGGACCGGGATCGGCAGGTGTGGAAGGTGAAGGAGGCGGCTGCGAAGTTGGGATCGGTTGCGAAAGATGCGGTAGACAAAGTCAAGGGCACGTGACTGGCACCATGACTTACCGGACGGTGGCTTTGTCACAAAAAGCGCGACTGTTCCGATCATGCGGAGTGGGCAAAGGCGGTCTTTGGTGCCGCCGATGCGGGGGATGAACGAGTGTAAATAGGAGGCCGATGACATCCCGAGCAGACGCGCGGTGCATGCGCGCTCTGGTCGGGAGATGTGCCATGGGTCTTTCGCTGGGCAAATTGGGTTTGAAGACCATTCCGGGGCTTTCCGGATCGCTCGGCGAGCGCCTGAACGAGAGGTTCGGCGGCACCGTGAGCACGCTCACGCCGACCACGTTTCCCATCGGGATCGACTTCGGCACCAGCGCGATGAAGATCCTGCAGCTCGGCCCGGGCGAGCCACCTTCGCTGGTCTCTGCGGTGAGCGTTGAGACTCCCGAGCCGTTGCTGGGAGATCCCAAGCGTCGTTTTCTGTGGCAGCTGTCGCAGTTGGGTGACGCGGTGAAGTCGGGCCACTTCAAAGGCCGCAAGGCCGTGTGCGTGCTTCCGGCCTCGGTGACGTACACCAAGCAGATGCAATTCCCGCGCAGCGAGGGAGTGGATATCCGCGAACTCGCGCAGACAGCCCTTTCCACGCAGTTGGAATGTGACCCCTCCGCGTTCGTGATGCGTCACGTGGATGTCGGCCCGGTGGGTAGCGGTGCCAAGCAAGAAGTGATCGGCATGGCGGTGGCGCGCGACTTCGTGGACGAATTGATGCGCTCGCTGAAGCAGGCCAAACTTGAGCCGGTGGGAATGCAGAGTGAGTACTTTGCGATTCTGCACGCGTTTGACTATCTGACCCGCCGCGCTGAAGACGTCAGTCTGAGTTCCTTGTATCTGGACATGGGCTACAACTCGACGACGGTGATCATCGCCCACGGCCGGCAGATGGTCTTTGCCCGCGCGATCGAGCATGGCGGCCGTGTGCTGGATGAATTCATCGCCACCGAAACGCGCCAGGATCTGGCTGCGGCCCGCCGCACCCGCATGGCGATGGAACACTTGACGCGCCGTGATCGCGAGCTGGCCAGGGAGAACGCCGTGATCGCCGCGGTTCAGCCGACGACCACGCCGGATGCAAGTGCTTCGGCCGGCTCGACGCCGACGGCCGTGCCTGCCGGTGCAACATTCACGCCAGCGGACGCCATCGGCGCGAACCTGGACCTGAAGGAGCCGCTGGAAACGCTGACCGACGATGTCGCCATGTGCATGCGGTACTACGACTCGATCTTCCCCGGACGTCGCGTGGATCGCGCGATCTTTGTGGGTGGCGAGGCACGGCACCGCGGCCTTTGCCAGCACATCGCGCGAGTCCTGCGTCTGCCTGCGCAGATCGCAGACCCGATGGCCCGAATCGCCCGCAGCGGCACCGAGCAGGTGCAGGGAGTTTCCTTCCGCGATCCTCAGCCGGGATGGGCCGTCGCCATGGGCGTGTGCCTAGCCCCGGCGGATCTGTGATTCATTGATTCAAGATTGACTTTGTCGACCTTTGCCAGGAGTTTCCATGTCCAACACCACGCCTCCAGCCACATCAGCCAACGGCAGCTTTCTCCCCGAGGAGTACATCAAGGGCAAGGCCGAACAGCGCGCCAACCTGATCTGCCTGTGCCTCTTTGTGCTGGTGCTGACCGGCGTGATCGGGGCATTCCTGGTTTCCAAGCAGGTCGAATCACGCGTGACCACCGCCAAACTGATGCTGGATGAAGAGTGCGCCGCCGAGGCCAAGAACATCGAACAGCTCAAGCAGCTTGAAAAGACACGCTTCTCCATGCTGGAGAAAGCGGAAGTCACTGCATCGCTGGTGGAGAATGTCCCACGCTCAGTGTTGATGGGCGAACTGTGGCTGCGCATGCCTGATGGTGTCAAGTTGACCGAAGTGTCGCTCAAGAGCAAGCGCATCGAAGCCACGCCAGCGGTGAGCAACACGTCTGGCGGTAAGGGCCTTGCGCCCGTCAAGGTCAAGTCTCTTGAAGAGCAGGCCAAGGAACAAGCCGAGCGCGACCGCGTCACGCCGCCGAAATTTGAGCACACGCTCACCATCATCGGCGCAGCGGGTAACAACAACCAGATCGCCGATTACATGCGCGCCATCAAAGAGTGCTCACTCTTTGCCAATGTCGAGTTGCAGTACATCCGCGAGACCATGGTGATGGAGCGTTCACTCCGCCAGTTTGAAGTCAACTGCATCCTGCGCACTGATGTGGACGGGCGCGCCTTGGCCCCGTCGATCGAAGAGCGTTTCAAGCAAGCCGCGGCGGAACGCGCCAACGGTGGTCAGAAGAGCACCACCAAGGCGGATGCACAGCCGACCGCCCCTGAACACGAGTAAACGACCACGCACCTCGAATAGCCAGTCACTCACCCACTGCCAAACGCACTCTGAGAGGACCCCCGATGCGATTCACCGCCCGATCAACGATCCTGCTCGCCACGCTTGTCGCCCTGCCGGTGGCCAGCTGGTGGTTTGTCTTCCGCGAGCAGAACACGCGCATCGCCAAGACGCGCCAGGACATCGAACTGCAGCGTTCGGTGCTGGAGAAACTCAAGGAAGAGACCGCGCGCAATGCCGACCTGGCGCGGGCCAACGATCAGATCAAGAAATCAATCGAATCGATCGAGACGCGACTTCCCACGGGCAAAGAGATCGATTCGGTGGTGCGCCAGGTCTCTGATCTGGCGATCTCAGCAGGGCTTGATGCCCCCGGGCTGAAGAGCGCCAAACCCGTGAAGGCGGCGCTGTACATGGAGCAGCCCCTGGAGATGACACTGGATGGTGATTTCGCCGGCTTCTATTCGTTCCTGGTGAATCTGGAAGCCTTGCCGCGCATCACGCGGATTCCCGATCTGACGCTGAAATCCTCGGACAATGAGCACAGCGAGATGCGCGCCGCATTCACACTGAGCATCTATTTCCAGGATAAGGACAATCCGGCGAATCAGTCCGTAGCCGCAGGAGGTGCCAAGTGAGTCAACGCGGACCAATTCCCGAGGCCCCTCTTGATCTGACCAAGCGCACCGGGCCAGCGATGTTCTCTTTGAACGACAAAGCATCCGCACAGGATGCGGCTGGCGCCAAAGGCAAGAAGATCAACTCGTACAACATCATCTTCATGGGCATGATTACCTCTTCGGTGCTCGTGATCGCCTCGATGCGACTTTTGAATCGCCCCATCGCAACCGCTGAAGCATCGGAAACAATCTCCTACGACCGCCCCGACATTGACCCCAAGCGCCAGGCCCAGCAGGAGCGCATGCTGGCGAGTTTGCAGAACACGCAAACCAATCTGAATGTGGATCCCAAGTTGCTTGGCTACACGCCGATGCTGACGCGCGAGCGCAAGTTGGATCCGGTGGCGGCAGCTGCGCCCGCGCCGCGCCAGATCGACCCGGCGGAGAAGGCGCGGCAGGAGCTCGCCGCGAAACGTAAGACCGAGTTTGAAAAGCTCGAACTCTCGGGCACCACCTTGGGCCGCGTGCCGGTAGCCCGCATCAACGGCGAACTCTTCAAGATCGGTGACAAGGTTGGCGAACTCTTCACCATCAAGGCGATCACGCAGCGCACCGTTGAATTGACTCACAAGGACAGCACTTTCGTGCTCGAACAGCATGAAAAGGGCAAAGATGGCAAGCCAAGCAAGAGCACGATTCGCCGCCTGCCTCCTCAGTGATTCAACCGCTTCTGCAAACTCCTTCAGGAAGATACCACCGTGGGACGCTCGCGCTACGACGACATCATGAGTGATCTTGGTCTGCACGGCGACGGCAACACCGCGCCCCAACCCAAGAAAGGCGCCCCGTCGAATGGCAAGCCCGGAGAAGAGGGCGCGTTCAGCCCGCTTCCCAGTGCGCCCGGCGGGCAGCATCTCTATGGCGATCCGGCATCGCAGCCACCGAATTCGGCGCGCGGACCTCTCTCCAATCAAGACCCCGCCAATCCCGCAGCCGTCGGCGCCGCGCTCAGCGAGCTCTTCCATCCAGGTCACATGCAACGTCCCGAGTTCGCCGATCTTGGCGAATACCTAGTGGCCAAGGGCGTGCTCACCGCAGAAAAACTGACCAACGCGGTGAACGTGCAGAAGGGGTCACCTGGCAAGCGTCTGGCGGAAATCCTGATTGAACTCGGCACGGATGAATCCGCTGTGCAAGCCGCGGCGGCGGATATCGCAGGACTCGCTTTCGAGCGCATCGATCTCAACAAGGGTCTGGATGGCGGCTTTGACGGCAAGATGCTGCAGCGCCTGGGGCCCGATTTCTGCAAAGAGAATCTGGTCATCCCCTTGCGCACCGAGGGCTCGCGCGTCGTCATCGGCTGCACCCGCACCGACGACGTTTTCATCGTCGACGAGATCAAGCGACGCCTCGGCGTTCCCGGCATCAAGCTAGTCATCATCACCTCGTTTGATGTCAAGGGCGTGCTCGAGATCGTCGGTTTTGGCTCGCAGGAAGCGATGGATGTCGCCGAGCTGCTTTCCGAAGTGGAAGAATCGGACGTCCAGGTCGAGAAAAAGCAGCAGGAGGAAGTGGACCTGGAGCGTGAAGCCCAGGGCTCGCCTGTCATCCGCTATGTGAACCACATCATCCAGGCCGCCGTGAAAGAGGGCGCCAGCGATATCCACATCGAGCCCAGCGAGAAGAAGCTCAAGGTGCGTTTCCGCATCGACGGCGAACTCTACGAAATGATGAATCCACCGGCGGCGATGGCCCCGGCGATTGTGTCGCGTCTGAAGATCATGGCGAACTTGGATATCTCCGAACGCCGCCTGCCGCAGGATGGCCGAATCCGCTGTGTCGTGTCGGGGCGCAAGCTCGACCTGCGTATGTCCACGCTTCCGACCGCAGGCACCGCAGAAAAAGTGGTTATGCGTATTCTCGACACGCGCTCCATCAACGTGGAGTTGGACCAGCTCGGCTTTGATGTGGACACTCTGACGATCTGGAAAAAGCAGATCGAGAATCCGCACGGCATCATCCTGGTCACAGGTCCGACCGGCTCGGGTAAGACGACGACGCTGTACGCTTCGCTTCGCCAGCTCGACAAAAACTCCATGAACATCTCCACGGTCGAAGACCCTGTGGAATATCACCTCGAAGGCATCACCCAGACGCAGACGCACGAGAAGATCGGCATGACCTTTGCCCTGGCATTGAAGGCGCTCCTGCGTCAGGATCCTGACGTGATCATGCTGGGCGAAATTCGTGACATGGAAACCGCGAGCACCGCCATTCAGGCCGCTCTCACGGGCCACTTGGTCCTCTCCACGCTGCACACCAACGATGCGCCGAGCTCCATCACGCGATTGGTGAACATCGGATTGGAACCCTTCCTCGTCGGCGCTGCCGTCAACGCCGTCCTGGCCCAGCGCCTCGTCCGTCGCCTGTGCAAGGAATGCAAGCATCAGGAGGCCCCCAGCGAGGACATGCTGGAATACCTGACCATGCAGGGCATGCCCACCGATGCGACCTGGGCCTCCAAGGGGTGTGACAAGTGCCGCAAGCTCGGCTACTCAGGTCGCGTCGGCCTCTATGAGCTTCTCACCATCGATGATGGTGTGCGCGATATCGTCGCCCGTAACCCCAATGTCGCCGAGTTCCGCCGCATCTGCATCGAACGCGGCATGGTGACGTTGCGCAATGACGGCCTGCGCAAAGCGCAGCTGGGCATGACGACGATCCAAGAAATCCTGCGCGTCACCGAAGGCAATTCGTAAGCACGCGGGCCGCCCCGGGCTTCACGACCGCGCGGCGTCAATCCTCATCGAAATACTCGGATGCCTCATCGAGCATCGACTCGTTGGCGTCAGGGTCAACGCCGTCATGCAGTTCGCCGGTGCGGGTGCGCGGTCCGACGGAGGTCGCACCACGTTTGGCAGCGAGCTTCTTATTCACCACACCGCTCTTGGCAATCGGTGCCTCATTCGGATCGGCATCGTCGCGGCGGGCCCGCACGTTCAGCTTGATCGGCACTTCAGCGAATGGCAATTCTTCGCGGAAACGATTGATCAGGTAGCGCTGATACGCCTGCCCCACTGCCGCGGGCCGGTTGACGACCAGCGCGATCTCGGGCGGGTTCGTCCCCACCTGCGCGACGTAATACACCTTGACGCGCACGCCCTGCTTGTCGCTGGGCGGACGCTCTTCAAAGAGCTTGCGCACGGTGCGATTCAGAACGCCCGTGGTGACGCGTGTCCGTGCCTGTTCCTGCATGTCAAAGGCCAGATCGAGCGTCTCTTTGACATTCAACCCTGTCTTGGCGCTCATGAATGCGATGGGCGCATACGTCAGACCGCCGAGTTCTTGCCGCAGATAGGTCTCATAGTCAGCAGGTGAGACTTTCTCACCCTTCTTGTTCTTCTTGCCGCGAGCACCACCTTCATCACCGTCCCACTTATTCACCACGATGATGACGGGCTTGAATTCCTTCTGGCACATCATCGCCAACTGCTCATCCACTTGGCTCAGTTTCACCGTCGCATCGATCATCAGCATCACCACATCGGCGCGATCGATCGCCCGCTTGGCACGTTCCAGCGCATACACCTCAACCATGGATTGAAAGCTCTTCTTGCGGCGGAGACCTGCCGTATCGATGACGACGACAGATCGCCCGTCCTGCTCAAAGCGCACATCCACGGCATCACGCGTCGTACCCGCAATCTCGCTCACGATCATCCGTGGCGCTCCCGCGAGAGCGTTCACCAGCGTGCTCTTTCCCGCGTTGCGCTTGCCGATGATCGCCACCATCAGATCCGCGTGAATCTTCTCCACCTCGCCGGGCTTAGGCAGCATTTCATACAACGAGTCCTGCAATTCGCGCCGCATGTAGTTGTTCTTGGCGCTGCACATCAAGGGCTGGCCAAAGCCAAGCCCGGCAAGTTCCTGCGCATGGCTCTCCCACTTGGGACCATCCACCTTGGTCGCCACAATGCGCACGCGGCTTGCCAATCCCTTGGGCCGACCCTTGCCCTTCTGACTTGTCCCTTGGCCCGCGCCCTTTTTTCCCTGACTCTTTCGCGCAGCCGGACCAAGCCGTCCTTCACGCAACAAGGTTGCAATCTCGCGGTCGTACGGCGTAATGCCTGCCTGAGTATCCACGGCAAACAAGACAATGTCCGCCGACTCGATCGCATCCGCAATCTGCGTCTCAATATCCGCCGTCAGCGTCGCCAGGTCTTCACCCACCTCGTCATACCGCGCACCCTCGGCGGTGTACACGCCAAAGCCGCCGGTATCGATCAATTCCACCGGCTTCCGCGGCCCCTTCTCCTTGCCATCAGGATGCTCCAGTTCGATGATGGTCGCCACCCGATCGCGCGTCACCCCCGGTGTCGGGTCAACGATCGACACCTTGGCCCCTGCCATCATGTTCAGAAGAGAGCTCTTGCCCGCATTCGGGCGACCCACAATGGCAATCCGCGGCATAGGCATAAGTCATGCAGGGTAGGGGCGAAAAACCCCACCCTATTGAGACACCGCACACGCCCCGAATACCCTCGACTCACGTGCCCGACCCCACCATCCATCGCTTCCCCATCATCATCGGCCCCACCGCCGGAGGAAAGTCGGCGCTGGCCATGCAGATCGCCGCAGAACTCGCACGCAACGGCACCCCCTGCGAAATCGTCACCGCCGATGCCTATCAGATCTACACCGGCCTTGACATCGGCACCGCCAAACCGAGCAAGGCCGAACAGGCCATCCTCCCACACCACTTGCTCGACATCATCGATCCCTCTGATCCCACACCGTTCACCGTCCACGACTGGCTGACGGCGGCAACCGCAAAGATCGCCGAAATCCAATCTCGTGGCAATCTACCTATCGTCGTCGGCGGCACGCACCTCTACATCAAAGCCCTGCTGGACGGCCTTTTTGAGGCCCCACCACCCGATGAAGCACTGCGGACATCCCTGCGGGCCCGCCCTTTGGCCGATTTGCGCGCCGAACTGGAAAAAGCTGATCCCCTCGCTGCCAGCCGCATCCACCCCAACGATGAACGCCGCACCATTCGCGCCCTGGAAGTGCTGCACCAAACTGGCACCCCCATCAGCCAGCAGCAAACCCAATGGGCCACCCCCACCGCTCACGCCGATCGTGTGCTCATCGGCCTGGTCTGGGAAATTGAAGCGATCAACCGCCGCATCAATGCCCGCGTCCGCGGCATGATGGAGCAAGGCCTCCTCGCCGAAGTGCGAACGCTCCACTCCTCAGGTCGCCTTGGCCCCCAAGCCCGCGAAGCACTGGGCTACAAACAGATCATCGATCATCTCGAAGGTCGATGCTCCCTCGATGATGCCGTCGAACGCATCAAGATCGAAACCCGCCGCTTTGGCAAAAACCAGCGCACCTGGCTGAAGCGTCTTCGCCTCACCCCGCACTCGCTTTGGATCCCCATGTCGGAACCCACTGGAAACACGCCCGATAATATACGGCCTAGCGTTGTTTCCGCCCTGCAAGCCATACAGACTTCAGTGCGTCACACCTGATTCTTGGCTCAAAGTTGACAAACCGGCCGATGCACGCTTCGCTCATTGGAACCTGCGGCTTGCTTGTTCGTATGAAGTTTGTGCACTGTTTGGATAAGTGGAACGCCTACCGTAACCAGTCGCCCCGGTCTGACGTCTGATTCGCATCATCTATATGGCCCCAACTCATGGCTAAACGCTCGAGCAAAAAGTCCGCCTCAGCACCCACGCCCGAAGCCGGCGCGATCGCTGTCGCACCTGCCGCGCGAACGACCGGTGGCGGCCGAGGCGGCAAGGGACGCCGCAACTTTGGCCCTCCTCGTGGCACGGGGTTCACGGCTGGCAAAGCCAAAGACAAACACCTCGTCATCGTCGAGTCTCCAGCCAAGGCCAAGACCATCAACAAGTACCTGGGTAACGACTACTTGGTCCTCGCCAGCATCGGCCACATTCGCGACTTGCCGAGTAAGAACCCCAAGGGCGTCAAGAGTCCGGTGCCGGGTGTCGATCTCGAGCACGACTTCAAGCCCACGTACGAGAGTTTGCCGGATAAGGAAAAGGTGGTGGATGAACTCCGCCGCGCTGCCAAAGAGACGCTCGGTTCCGGTCGCGAAGTCTGGTTCGCGACCGACTTGGATCGCGAAGGCGAAGCCATCGCGTGGCATCTTGCCCAGATCGTCGGCATCAAGAGCAGCGTGGCCAAGCGGGTGATCTTTCCCGCCATCACCAAGACCGATATCGAAAAGGCCTTCAAGCACCCCCACGCCATCGACGAAGACCGCGTGAACGCCCAGCAAGCGCGGCGGATCGTCGACCGCATCGTGGGGTATCAGGTCTCACCACTGCTGTGGAAAAAAGTCGCCCGCGGCCTTTCTGCCGGGCGCGTGCAGAGCGTTGCCGTGCGATTGATCGTGGAGCGTGAACGCGAGATCCGGGCCTTCATTCCCGATGAATCCTGGACGATTCATGCCTGCTTCACTCCTGACCTGTCTCAGGGCGGAGCTCTGGCGACGCAATTCGCCGAATACATGGCCCGCCGCAACGAGCGGGGTGAGGCGCCGAGCCAGAAGCTCCAGAATGGCTGGCTCGCTGACAACAACTGTCTGAAGGCCGAATTGGTCGAAGTCGGTGGAGCCAAGTTCGATCTTTCTGCGCCGGGAAAAATCACCGACCTCACGCCCAAGGCCAGCGACATTCTCAAGTTGCTGGGCGCGACGGCGGTCTCCGCCAGCGTCACAGAAAACCCAGACGGCAAGGGCCCAGCCAAGTTCCAACGCACCATCGCGGCGACAGTCGATCCCAAGACGCCGTACGCGATCACCTCGATCGAGACCAAGCGGACCACCAGCCGCCCACCACCCCCCTTCATCACCAGCACCCTGCAGCAAGCGGGCTCCAATGCCCTCGGCTTCGCAGCCCGCCGGACCATGACCGCTGCACAGCAGCTCTACCAAGGCGTTGACATTCCCGGTGAAGGACCCGTCGGTCTCATCAGTTACATGCGTACCGACTCGACGCATCTTTCAGGCGATGCCATCAACATGGCCCGCGACTTTGTGGAAAAGAAGTACGGCGACAAGTACCTGCCCGAAAAGCCCAACTTCTTCTCATCCAGCAACAAAGACGCTCAGGAAGCACACGAAGCGATCCGCCCGACGAGCATGGATTACCCGCCCTCACGTGTCAAGAACGCGCTGACGAGTGATCAACTTCGCCTGTACACACTGATCTGGGATCGTTTCGTCGCCTGCCAGATGAAGCCAGCAGAGTGGGATTCCACTGCCATCACCATCACCGGCGGCACCGATCCCAAGAAGCCCTGCTCTCTTCGCGCCACCGGGCGCGTGCTTGCCTTTGACGGTTTCTACAAAGTGCTCGGCGTCCCCACAGGTGGTGATGAGCAGACACTCCCCGGCCTGAAGGAAAAGCAGCCGCTTGCCGCGTTCGCCCTGCAACCTGCACAGAAATTCAGCAATCCGCCGCCACGATTCACCGAAGCATCGCTCATCAAGACCCTGGAATCTGAAGGCATCGGCCGCCCCAGCACCTACGCCGACATCATTCAGAAGATTCAGGATCAGAAGTACGTCGAATCGCTGGAGCGGCGTTTCTACGCCACCTCACTCGGCGAAGTCGTCACCGACAAACTCACCGAAGCATTCCCCGAAATCATGAGCGTGGGATACACCCGCGCCATGGAAGAGCAACTCGACAAAGTCGAAGAGGAACACCTCGACTGGATCGACATGCTCCACAAGTTCTACGGCCCCTTTAAGCATGCGCTGGATCACGCCGAAGAGAATCTCGGCCACGCCAAGGCCGAGACCACGCCAGCACCAAAGGAATACCGCTGCGGCCTGTGCAGCAAAGACCTGGTGTATCGCTTCGGCAAGAACGGGCGATTCCTCAGCTGCTCGGATTATCCCAACTGCAAATTCGCCCAGCCGTGCGATCGCGATGGCAAGCCCCAGCAGGCGGCGGAAACCACACAGGTCGCCTGCCCCAAGTGCACTGCGCCGATGACGCTGCGCACCGGACGCTTCGGCCCATTCCTAGGTTGCTCACGTTACAACGACAAAGCCAATCCGTGCGATGGCATTCTCAATCTGGGCAAGGGCAAAGACGCCAACAAGGTCGTCGCCAAGAGCCCGCCCCCGCCACAAACCGACCTTCCCTGTCCGACCTGCAAGAGTCCCCTCAATCTCCGCAACGGCATTCGTGGCCCCTGGCTCGGTTGCTCACGATTCCCCAAATGTCGCGGCAGGGGCAAGTGGACCGAACTCGATGAGAAAACCCAAAAGCACCTCATCGATGTGCTGGAGAAGCACGAGAAGGCCAACCCCACTCCCATCGTCCGCACGCTGGATGGCAAAGCCCTGACCGATTCAAGTGGCAAGCCCCTCCCCACCGCGCCGACCATCGACATGCTCTCCACCGGCCTCGCCGCACGTAAAGCGGCAGACGGACCGGAAACGCTCGAATCAGTCGCCGATGAGATCGGGGTGTAAATCCACACCCGGCCATTATCGAAGATTCACTTGGTCGATGCCGCTGACTTTCCAGTCCGTGACAGAATCCACGATGTCATCTCATCCAGCACTTGAGGATTGATCGTTTCCTCCAGCATGGCATATTCACTGAATGCCCCCTTCTTGCTGGTCTGAAAAAGATGATTCAGGTTCGGGAACACTCTCGCGGTGACATCCTGATTGCCGTGCGAGATCAGCCCTCTCATCACCTCGGGTACATTCTGACTCGCCAGCACCTGCGTATCTAATCCACCATTCAGCACCAACACCGGGCACTTCACTTTGGCCAGTGCCACTTGCGGATCAAGCGTCAGAAACGTCTGCATCCACGGGCCCGACAACGACTTCTTCCCCGCTGCGATCGCTGCCGCACGTTCATTCTCTGGCATGTCCTGACCACCCGATTGCACCTTCACCAGTTCGACAAGCGCGACATCCATCGCACCATCTCGCTCCGGATCACTTGCCGGTCGGATCGCCGCTTCCAGGAGTTTCTTCTGTGCCGCCCCTAACTCCTTCAGCATGTCGTCCTTGGCCCCTTCCGCCCGCGCCATCGCCACCATCTGCTCCTTCAATATCTCTGCCCCATTCACACCCGGCCCCGCCAGCATCACGACAAACGCGACATCGCTCGACTGCGCTGCCACCATCGGGGCGATCAACCCACCCTCAGAGTGCCCGATCAATCCAATCGATGACGCCTGCACTGCCGGCTCGCCTCTCAAGAACTGCACACCCGCCAGCGCATCCCCCACAAAATCCAGCGTCGTCTCCTGCATCATCTTGGGCGAGGTCGATCCTCCCACACCGCGATCATCCACTCGAAGCACCGCGATACCGTGCCGCGTCAGGTGATCCGCAATCACCAGGAACGGCTTGTGCCCCAGCAATGTCTCATCCCGATCCTGCGGCCCCGAACCCGTAATCATCAGCACCACCGGAAATGGCCCCTTGCCAAACTCCTTCTCATCAGGAACCGTCAGGGTCCCCGCAAACTTCGCACCATCTACCGAGTTCGAATACACGACTTCGCGCGCTGCATATGGAAATGGGGGCTTGGGCTCCTGCGGGCGGCGGGGTCCACCGCTGTCACCATCAGCCAGACGCGACATCTGGACTGGAAACGTGCCGCCCCTTTGTTTCATGGTGCCTTGCGCTGTGGAGGAGTCTTTGCTGACCGTCACCTCAAAGTGCGCCCACGCGGGCTCGGGCATCTGCGGCAGGCCAAGCGTGAACTTGGTGACCCCGGTGGTGACATCGCGTGTGACATCTCGCAGTCCACCATCTTTCAGCCCCTGCACCGCAATGCTCATGGTGCCCTTGCCTTGGCCAGATTCATCGAACGTGAGGGTGGCTGTGAAATCCAGCGTCTGCCCCGGCGCGAGAATGATGCTGCCTTTCCAACGCTGAGACGCCGCTTCGCCAGCTACTTGGCCAGCTACTTGGCCCGAATTCGGAGTTGCAGCCGGCTGAGCGGCAAGACCAGAAGGGGTACCTGCCATGGTCACGAGCATCGCAACCAGAAGTGAAGCTGTGGCGGAGTGTGTCATACAGAGAGGATACCGCAAGCTCAACTGCCGCGCAACCACGTTCAACAACAGACTCGACGCCGTCGAATCCATCGCGGCTGATTCATGGCGGTGACGCACGTCAGGATTCAGCAACCCGTGCTGAAAGCCGCGACAAAGTCCAGGTAGTCAAAGAAGTCCACAACGGTGTCGGCGTTGAAGTCGGCAGCAGTGTCACCACCACTGAACGCAGCGACGAAATCCAGATAGTCAAAGAAGTCCACGGTGTTATCGCCGTTGAAATCCGCCGCACAATCCGGGCCAATCTCAAAGCGGTACCAGAACGCGGAATTGGTGCCCAATGTTCCGCTGGCAACAGCAACGCTGTCAAAGGAGAGTGTGAATGGCCCCGTTCCATCGATGCCCGGGCTAGCCAGGCCGTTGGCAAAGCCGGTGTTGTAGGGCGTGACAACCAGGTAATACACACCATCGGCAAGCGTGAGACCGCTGAACCCACTTCCCGACCCGCCATTGAAATCATCATTGCTGCGCAGCAGCACGCCCGCATCGGAGTACATTGCCAGTTCGGTATCAGTGCCGAATCCACTGCCACCTGTCGTGGTCATGCCGCTGATGCTGGCAAAGCGCCCCAGATCAGTCACCGTCGCCGTCTGAAACGTCCATGACACATCCGTCCACGCGGCATCGCCACCCGGCGCATCATCAAAACTGTCGTAGCTCTCAAACCGCAGCACATCGCCATCCCGCAGGATCATCGCCGCGCCCGGAGTCGCCGCAATCAGCACCGTTCCGGTCATCGAGCCAGTACGGCTGATAATCACATTCACGCTGCCCGTGGTGCCAAAGCGGGTGTTGCGGAGATTGAATCGTGCTTCTGAAGCAAGCGTCGCCGGAGTCAGTGGCGACAGACCGCCGACGAAATCACTTGAACCAATGATGACATCCGGCCCCGAATAGGTGTGCAGATACACACTGTTGCTGGCATTGCCGACGGCCCCCGCAGAAATCATCATCGGGGGCGATACCGTGAAATCCGCCCGCGAAACAGCGGTCATGCCAGCCAGAAGGGTCAGGGTCGCAGCGGAAACCAAAGAAGTGTGGCGTGCCATAGATCGCTCCAGGAAGGGGGCCACACACAGGTGAGCCCTATCCTGGGAACGCCGGAATCACGCCGCACTCACGCGTCGATCGTGGAAAAGACGGAAAATGCCGAGCAGCGCGGCATAATCGCCGGGTTTTCCAGCCACCCAAGCTGCAAGGCAAAGCGCATGCACCTAGATCCGGCGGCACGCAGTTCAATGCCCAAACAGGTTCTTGTCCGCAAACATTCCTTGGGCCTCGAAGTATGCAAGGGCTTCCTGCGTGCTGCCAAAGATCTTGGTCGCCGTTTCCGTAATGAATGGAGACGGATGCTTCTTGGGTTTCCAGACGATGTACACCTCTTTGGTGTGCTCAAAGGCGTGATGCAACTCGCGCTCCACGCCACTTGAAAGGCCGGGAATGCCGCCCGGCAATTCCGGGATATAGCTCACGATCATGTCGGATTGATCCACCAGCTTGAAATCGCGCATGTAGATCTGTCCATCGATGTCACCGGCGATATCCAGCACTTCACGCACGCGCACCTTGATCGGCGGCGCATCGCTCGCGACACTGCCACCATACGAGTGCGGCGTCACCTCCAGGAATTCCTTGCCATCGCGAGCCGCGGCGATCGCTCGCTCCAGCAGCAGCTTCTCATCCACATCACCCGGATCAAAGGTGATGAAGTGCTCGGCCAATGCCGCGCGAAATGCATCAATCTCCGCCAGAATGTCAGGCATATCCACCACGTGGCTCATGGGGAAACTTGGGTACACCTTGCGCATCTCCGGGCGGCACGCCAACCGGAACATCGTGCGCGTCGTCATCTGATGGCGACCGCGCGAAAGAATGTAGAATTGGCTCCCCGGAATCGCCCGGCTCATCAATTCCGTCGCCAGGATCTCTTCCTCGCGCCACACCATGCAATCCTTCAGCGTGGCATCAATCTCATGCTCTTTATGCAGGCGATCGTGCACCACTTCGATGTTGTCCACCAGGCAGATAAACGTGTCCGGCTGCAATTTCTGAATCTGGTCATAGTCAAACGCTGGAAAAAGCCCGTGCCGCCAGCGAAACGTCGCATGCGTATTCACGCAGATGTTCTTCAGATCTCGTGATTCGGCGATCACATCCTTGAACGCAGCTCGACGCAACGAATTCAATCGCGAAATCGGCAGGTCAAGAATCTTCCCCGGGCGAACATCCGGCCCTTCCCGATACATCATGTCTCCCACGTGATAGACGTGGAGGGCCTCCCCTTGCGTCCCGGCAAAGCGTGCCGCGGCATCGATGTAGGGCTTCTTCTCCATCCCGATCTGACCAGTCACAATCGTTCGCATACCCGATAATAGGAAGATTGATTGCGCACCAAATCGCGTTATCAGGCGCAACACTCGCTCCAAAACACTTGCTTGGTTGGTGGCTGTTCTGGTATACTGCGGACATGAAGAAGCACAATCTCAGTTCCCGCGGGGCTGCGCTATCGCACGCGCGGCCTGATCTCTTTGAATCCCTGGAAACTCGCCAACTCTTCTCTCCCGCCATCGTCAGCTTCGGCGTGTCACCCAGTGTGGTGACTCCCGGAGACATCGTGACGCTGTCAGTCATCCCCACGTCTACAGCACCCGTGCGCGCGGTGACTTTCTTCCGTGATATCGACAGCAACGGACGCTGGACCCCCGGAACCGATGTCGATCTTGGCGCGGTCTTTACACCCAGCGGCGGCTTCTACACCAAAACCGTCGCCACCGATATCAACTGGCCTCGCAACACCAAGATCTGCGCTGATGTGGTCGATACCAACGGCGATTGGTGCGCGGCACCAACTTCCCGAAATCTGACGGTGAATCGACTTCCCACGATTTCCGTGCTGAATGTCAACCCCGCCGCCAATATTGCCCGGGGAACCAATATCACAGTGAGTGTCACCGCCAGCGACGATGCCGGCGTCACCGCCGCGTCGCTGTTTCTGGATATCGATAACGACGGATATTGGACACCCGGAACAGACACCTCCCTCGGTGACATCTTCAACGGTACACCCAGCGGCAACAACACGATCTTTACCAAGACCATCACCACCAACACTTCGTGGCCCGCATCCGTTTCACTCTGTGCCGACGTTCGCGACACCAACGGCAGGTGGGCACTCATTCCCGTGTCTCAGGCCATCACCACCCGCGCCATCAATCCCCTGACCGCTCGCGTCACCAGCATCAGTGGCGATGACGAATCGAGTGCCGGCGGCACGCGCAATCGCATTCTCACTGTCACCGTCACCGGCGACACCGCTGTCAAGGCGGCGACGGCCTTCATCGATTTCGACAACAACGGGCGCTGGACGCCCAACATGGATATCTCGCTAGGCACCATCTTCGGCTTCCCCAACGGGGGCAATTACTACTTCAACGTTTCCGCCACCCAAGACCTGCGCGGCGCCGACTCCATCCCCGTCGTCGCCGATGCCGTCGATGTGCTGGGCACTTGGACAACCAACACCGTGCAATACGCGCTGTTTGATGTCGGGCACATTCAGATCACGCAGTTCACGGCATTCAGCGGCCCACCAAACTCCTACCGCTTTGTCGTGGACACCGACTCTCCCAGCGGCTTCGACCCCGTCGCTGCGGTGCGCGTCTTTATCGACAACAACAACAATGGCCTGGCAGACACCAGCGATTTCTTCGTCGCCTCCAGTGCTTCACCCACCGTGGCCACGGGTAACATGCGCCGCTTTGAATTCACTGGCAATACTGGCATTTCAACCACGCGTTTTGCCGTCTCCACAGTCTTTGCCCTCTCCACCAGCATGGGCGACAATGTCGCCAACGCGCGAATTCGCTATTCACCCATCTACGCCGATCTGGCCAATCGTCCCGGCATCGACTCTGTTCAGGCGACGTTCCTGAATCAGGTTTCCCCCCCTGTCTCCGGCGCCCCGCGCAAGGGTGCCAAGCTCGAACTCGCCGTCGATTACTCCGCCCCGCTGGGCGCCGATGTTGTCACCTTCTTCATCGATCGCGATTTCAACGGCCTCTGGACGCCCGGAACCGATGTCGATCTGGGCTTTGTCGCTCAATCCGGCCAGACCAGCGGCAGCGTCTCCAAGGTTGTCACGCTCCCCGAGATCAACCTTCCTTTCATCGCCATCGCCGCGGCAATCCGCGATCAATCCGGTCGCGGCAACGACGCCTGGTCCACCCCCGCTTCTCCACTGACTGAGCGTTTCTACAAGGCACCGGTCATCAGCAATGTTTCCAACCTCACCATTGCCCAAGGTCAGAACTTGACCTTCACCATGGACATCGCCGATGCCGACGGCGTGCGCGCGGCCAACGCATTCATCGACATTGGCAACAACGGCGGCCCGGATATGAACGACCGCATCGGCTATGGCGGCCTCTATCGCCGCACCATCTACGATGGCCAGTGGATCGTGACCATGAACACCTCCGATCTCTCCGCCGGAACCTACACCCTCGTCCTCGCGGCATCCGATCGCTACACAGGGAGCCCCAACCGCCCCGGCGGCACACAGTTTGGCCTCTGGTCGCAGCGCATGTTCATCACCCTGACGATCACCTGAACTGGTGAACCACGCGAGTGATGGCTCGCAAGCACCCACCCTGATTCCCTTGAACGCCCGGCATTCCGGGCGTTTTTCATTTTTTCAAGCACTTCTCGCTTGCACCCCGCCGCGGCGTCGTTGGTATGGTGTGATGATAAGTTCACTCCATCACACCGGAGGCATTCACCATGACCGTGGCCGCTTCACAACGCATCCGTCACCTGCTCATTTCCAGTGGCATCGCCGCCAGCGTGCTGGTTGGCTGCCTGGTTGTGGCTCGCGCTGCCGCGCAAACTGCCAATCAAGAGGCCGCTCAGGAAGCAGCCACCGCAGCGAGCAACCAAGCCACTCAAGCCGCTACTCAAGCGGCTGCAAAGGCCGCCAAAGAGCTTGAGCTCTATCGCGCCGCACAAGCCGCCAGCAAGCAAAGCCGTCCCAACTCAACCACTCCATCCGCCGGAGGTGGTGGCGGCGGGGGCTCAGGTGGGGGTGGCGGAAATACCCCCGCAGGATCACAAGCAACCGCTGCTTCCCCCT
>CAYTYD010000005.1:0-36446 GCA_964441555.1 uncultured Phycisphaeraceae bacterium
GCGGCAACAAAGTCGAGGTAGTCGAAGAAGTCGATGCCGCCGTCGGCGTTGAAATCCGCGGTGGGGTCGTTGTTGCTGAACGCGGCAACAAAGTCGAGGTAATCAAAGAAGTCCACCCCACCGTCACAGTTGAAGTCCGCAGGGCAGCTTGTGAGGTTGGCGGGAGTGCTTGTGGTCGTATTGCAGATGTTGGTGACGATGCAGTCGTACGCGCCGACCACGCCGGAATTGACCGGTGACACCGTTAATGTGGCTGTATTCGTGCCGGAGTAGCTGCCTCCATCGGAAATGTTTGCAGAGTTGAAACGCCACTGGTAAGTGAGCGGGGTAGCGCCGCTCGCGGCGACGGTGAACGACACACTGCCGCCCGTGCAGGACGTCGCGTCAGCCGGCTGCGTGGTGATCAAGACATCGTCGGAAATGGTGAGCGTCGCGGCATTTGAAGTGGTGCTGCCGCAACTTTGACTGGTCACCACGCAGTCGTAGGAACCAACATCGCCGGCAGCAACCGGATTCAGCGTCAAGGTGTCGCTGGTAGCCCCACCAATCGGATTGCCGTTCTTTCGCCATTGGTATGACAGCGAGGCACCGGTCGCGGCAACTGAGAAGGATGCAGTGCTGCCGACGCACGCTGTGGCATCGGCCGGTTGGGTGGTGATAGATGGCCCGCTGGAAAGCGTAACCACGGCGGAGTTGGAGGTTGCCGTTCCGCAGGTATTGGTGATGACACAGTCATACGTACCGATATCGCCGTTGCTCATGGAAGGGACGGAGTAGGTGGGCAGGGTCGCGCCGCCGATATTGATGGTGTTCTTGCGCCATTGGTAGTTCAATGAGCCACCAGTAGCCGCGACGCTGAGGGAAAGTGGCGATCCGACGCACGGGGATGAACCACTGGGCTGAAGAGTGATGGCTGGTACGGTTTCGATGGTCAGCGTGGCTGCAGTGGAAGTAACCCCGCCGCAGGTATTGGAAACCACGCAGTCGTAGCTGCCTGTGTCGCCGGCGACCGGTGATGCGATGGAGTAAGTCGACGATGTGGCTCCGCCGATGTTGACGGTGTTCTTACGCCATTGGAACCCGGTGGCTCCTGTTGCAGCCACCGAGAAGCTGGCGGCGGTGCCTTCGCAGCGCGTAAGCGAAGCTGGCTGCGTGGTGATGGAGGGTAATGGATCGACAACGAGGGAAACGCTGTTGGAAGTGACCGTGCCGCAGGGACCGGTGATCACGCAGCTGTAGGTGCCGGCGCTGGCAGGGGTGGCCGAAGCGATGTTGTATGAAGGGCTGGTGGCACCGCCAATATTGATGAGACCCTTTCGCCACTGGTAATTGGAAGCATCGGCGGCAACCACCGTGAATGTGAAGGGTTGACTCTGGCACACCGTTCCGCCCACAGGTTGAGTGGAAATGGATGGAGCCGCATTCACCACCACCGCGACGGCGGTCGAGGTCGCCGTTCCGCAGGAGTTGGTGGCGACGCAGTCGTATGAGCCCGTGTCGGAAGCAACCGGAGAGGGAATGTTGTAGGTGGGTGCACCCGCACCCGAAATGTTGATGCCGTTCTTACGCCACTGCAATGACGGACCGGGATTTCCACTGAACGAAGCGGAAAGCGTGATGGAGGTACCTTCGCAGACGGTCGTGCCAGTCGGATTTCCCGTGACCGCCGGGGGAACACATGCGCCGCCGGTGATGCTGAAGACGGTTGAAGCGGTGGCAATCTGTCCATCAGGATTGGTCACGTTGATCGTGCGATTGCCAGTGGCAGCGCCCGAAGACACGGTGATGTTCAATGTGGCTTGGGTCGGGCTGTTCCAAGTCACCGAATTCACCGTGACGTCCGAAGAGAACGAGAAAGCAAGGCGGCTCATTCCCGCTTCGGTGTCGTAGAACTCAGAGCCGGCAGTGGAGGTGCCGGTGATGACGACATTGCCTGTGAATCCTGCGGCGACAGAGGAAGGCGTGCTCAGCGACGGAGTCGCCGGCGGAGGCGCAAGAAGCTTCTGCGCGTGAACACCCCAACTGTTGGTGCCGTTGCACACGGTGTTGAAGGCCCACATGGTCTGATCGTCGCTGGGGTCGACGGCGACTACGGAGTAATCTCCCCAGCGCTGCGGATTGGTGGCCTGCGCGTTGTAATTCGTGGTGCTGGTGTATGCCAGCGCAGGAGCTTGTGTCACTCCCGCACCGTCGGAGCGCAATCGGCCAGCCACGGCATGCCCTGCGCGGTCTGCAGCACCGCCGTAAGTCGAACTGATGGCCATGTGACCTTGGCCGCTCATGGCCACGGAAGGGAACCAGTAGCTGCGCGGGTTGGTCGCCGCACTGTCAAACAGCGTTCCCGTCTGAGAGGCAGTCGGCGTGCCTGTGAAATTGGAAATGCGATACCAACGACTGCCGTTGCGACCTCCCGAACCTGCTGCACCGGTAGAGGTGACTTGAATGTTGTGTGCAGTCCACAAGTACCGCGTGTTGCTGACGCGATCGCGGCGAATCATCGCGGAAAAGCAGCGATTGTCGATGGCTGACAAAGGATTGGAACTGCCCAGAACCGCCGGGTTAATCGGGTTTGATGTCGCCACTGTGGTGATGTTGATGTTGCTGGAAATTGCGGGAGTGCCCCCCGGCGTGGTGATGCGGCGCATGACCAATCGACCCAAAGTCGTCAAGCTCGGGCCGACAAAGTACCCCTCGGTGGCCGCGGCATCGTCATTGTCCACGCCTTGCGGTGCAAGGGGGCCATCGCCTGTGGAGTCCAGATTGCGAAACGCGGTGACATTCAGCGTGCCGGTCAGCAAGGTGCTCTTGCGAATCACAAAGACCGTGGGACCCACAAAGCTGCCGACGAACATATTGCCGCCCACATACAAGGCGTTGTTGTCCACGCCCAGCGAGGGATAGTCAAAAAGCCCGCCGTTGTCGCTGGTTCCGCCACCCACCGCGTCCTGAGTGAACTGATAAAACGTGAAGCTGGACGCTGCTGTGACCGTTGACGAGTTGGACACCGCGATGAGCACTCGATTGGGCGTGCTCACATTGATCATGACGATGAACCATCTTCCGCTGAGCCGATCGTAACGCACGCGCGGATCGCTGGTGCCAGAGGCATTGCGCACCGAATTGAAGAATGAGTCGGTGCTGACATTGAACACGTCTGTGGTCAAGGAAGTCTTATTGCGGAAACGGATCCGACCGTTGGCGATCACGCAGACCTGAGTGGTGCTGACTCCGCCATTGGCATCAGGCGGAACGGCACCGGATTCCCCCAAACTTGCGCCAATGAAGGAAGATGACAAACCTTGTGGCGCGATAGGCAGCATGTTCCAGGTGCTCCCCACCACCGGCTCATCCAGCCCGCCCACGCGGTGTCCGCCCAGGAGCAACCAGTCCGGATCCGGCAACACATCGGGAGCCATGGTCCGCTCGCGCAGGACATCCCTCAGCTCGCGTTTGCCCCTGCGAATGGGACGATCCTCCACATCGACAGGAACCAGTCCATTCCACCTGGGAGCCAGTGCATCACGATCGATGATCTGCTGCACGGTCTCCACGATTCCAGGAGCACCAGTCCACACGACACCCGGGGTGTAGGTCACCGCCGCGTCCGCCGCGATCTGCGCTGCCGGTTGCTGTGCCATGGCCGTGCCTCGAACACCGAAGCCGACAGTACATGCTGCGCAGGCAGCCACGGTCAAAGCGAGTGAATGTGAAAACATCGTTATCCCTTTCGCACCAATCCAATGCACACCACCAACACCCCGAATCGGGCGTCCGCAGGTCTGGCGTCTCTCTATATATCAGACTGACCCCGCAGGCTGCAACACAATCTGTGGGATTGGGATCCCGATACGCGCGCGAGATCCGCCGACAAACCGAGTTTCGGCAACGAACCCCGTCAAATCCCGGGCTTTCTGCTGTTTTTCTCAGGTGCAGGCGGAACTGAACGCGGCAACAAAGTCAAGATAATCGAAGAAGTCGATACTTCCATCGCCATTGAAGTTTGAGCCAGGTGCGCTAGAGCTGAACGCGGCGACAAAATCCAGATAATCAAAGAAGTCGACCGAGCCATCCGTATTGAAATCCGCCGGGCAGCGCACAGTGACGATCGCCGGCGCAGACTCGCGCGAGCCACAATCGTTGCTCACCACGCAGGTATAGGTGCCTGCCTGCGCTTGCGTCCACGATGAGTATCCGAATCGATTCAGTCGCGCGCCATTGATGATCACACCGTTGCGCTTCCACTGATATCCAGTGGCGCCACTCGAACCCATGTACATCAGATAAGTACTACCGACCTGCAGATCCGCCGAATTGGGCCCATATTGAATACCTGGCCCGCGCGTGGTGCGGATGCCGCAACCTGTCAGGTTGTCGATGAAGGGGAGCATGTTCTCGCTGATGGTGCGGGGGTGGAAATTCAGCTGAATATTGCTCATGCCACCGGCGCACACATGGCAATACGACATGATGGTGCCGCCAAAGGCCTGCGAACAATCGCCGGTGCCGCAACCATCAATCTGCGGCGACACATCGTGCGTATGCGGTGCGCCGTAGTTGTGTCCCAGTTCATGAGCCGTCACCATCAGGTCCCAGTTGCCCCAGTTGTAGTTCTGTAGCGGCGAGGGGAATGAACCCGCCAAGTGTCCCGCTGTACCATATTGATATGTGCCGCAGATCTGGCTGAGATACGCCACACCGCCTGCGCCAGCCGCCTGGCCACTCAGCATGAACGCAGAGTGCCGCGACACAGCAGCCATGTTGTTGATCCAGTAATTGGTGAATTCACTGAGGCGCGTGTTCACATCTGATCCATCCGGATACGGATCGGTGTTGCTGGTCCACAGACGCACGAAGGGAATGGTGAAACTCACACCCACATCGCGGGAATAGATCGTCGACATCGCACCGATCAACTGGGTGATATAGGCATTGGCGTTGGTGGTGTTGCCACCAAAGACACGCGTCAGAAACTCGTAATCCGTTTCAATCGCCAGCCGCGCCACGCCGCAGGGATCCACTGCTGGCGAGACGGTGCCGTCTTCATGAGCGCCACCAACCTGCAGGCGCGGATCGGTGGTGGGGTCAATGGCTCCGCCGCAGGCGGGAGTGTTCACCGTCATGACACCGGCGGGAATCTGCCGCGGGTCATAGATGTTGATCGTCCCATCACCATCCCAGCGTCCGCTGCTGATGATCCGGGTCCGATCACCCTGAGTCACAAAGCCGTAGGTTCCAGCAACCGAGAACGAAAGAAAAACCGTGCTTGCAGCATCGTCGGCCAGTGTGCCGCGCAGGCACACCACATCCGGCCTTGGCAAGGTCTGGCCAGTCGAACCATCCACCACCACGGCATCAGGCGCCAGCACCTCAATCGGCGACAGAATGACATCGCGCCATTCGCCGTGACCAATCGGGAAATTGCGGATGCGGGACTCCGGCAGCACGCGCAAGGCCGACAAAATCGCCTGCTGATCTGCCGCACGCTCCAGCACCAGCGTGTACCCATGGGGCTGCGAACGCGACGCATTCAACGGTGAGGGGACATCGACCGGGTCAGCGCTCGCTCCAGCCGCAGAAACAGCGAGGCAAAGCAACGACTTCAACATGATTCGACGCATGAGTACAAAGGCCCTTTCAGGAATGAGAGCGAGATTCGTATTCTGACGTCGACAGACCGCGGTTGCAAGTTGAATTGCGCTACAAAGGCCCGATATTTCTTGCATTTTTCCAATCGCCGGCGTGTTTCATGGCATGAGTCGCTTTTTGATCACGTCCATCGCCACGCCCCGAATCCGCACCGTCTTTTCCGGGCTTGTCTGGCCCTTGACCAGAGTGATCGCTGACTCTGCGATTTCCAGCGTTTCTGCCAAAAACGCGACGACCGCAGCGTTGGCCCGCCCTTTCTCCGGGGCCGCAGCGACCTTAACCTTCAGCCGCGATCCCAGCACGCCCGCCAGGGCATTGCGGCTGGACCCCGGCACCACTTTCAGGTGCAGCAGCACGGCATCCGGCATGGCTGGGTCTGGTTCAATCACGCCGAATCGTATTGACGATTCCTGTACATTGATGTCATGAACCACGCTCGTCGATTCCCCATGGCCGTGAAGTGGGTTGCCGCTGTGAGTGTCTTCGCAGGCATATCACACGTCGCCGTGGCTGCACAGCCATTGGAGTTGATGGTGAAAGCGACGACGGCCGCTGACCCGCTGACTCTGCGCGTCCGGTCAATCGATGCACATGGTGAGCCGCATCCGGCGCCATGGCCGACGACGCCTGAGGTGCGCTGGCTCTTCGTTCGTGTCAGCGGCACGCAGGAGAATCGTGATGCAACAAACCTTGGCGAAGTTGATGTGGATGGGGCTCGCCGCGTCATGCCCGCCGCGGCGGGCACTGCTCTGGTGGGCGTCGATCTGCAAACCACACTGGAAGAGTGGAGCCCGGAAGATGCCAGCGAGTTTGGACGCCTGTCCGGCAATTCGTCCTTCTGCCAGCATGACCCAATCTCGGTGCGGCACTCGGTCAGCGCCACGGCAGTAGTGAAGATCGAGCCATCCGCGGCAGATGCACGCCCTATCAGCAATCACGCCTCGATGAGCAAAAGCGGTCAATCCGCCGAGATTCGTCCCCTCATGGACCCCACGCTGATCCAGGGTGGTGATCTTGCCGTGCGCGTTTATGTCGGCGGTGAGGCGGTGGCGAAGGCACAGGTCCGTGCTGTGCACGCAACGACGAAGACCGTGCAGACGGTTCAGGCAGATTCCAAAGGAATCGCCGTGGTCAATGTCGATCTCGCAGGAGATTGGCGCATCGAGTTTCATACCTTGGTGCAGTTAGATGAACATTGGCAAGCGACTTCCAGCTCCCTGACCTTTGTTGCCAGAGGCGCGGAACCCGTTGCCGCGGCCGCGACAATTCTGGAGGTGCAGCCATGAACACGCTCACCTCAGGAATTCTTGTTTTCACAATCACCTCGGCAGCGTTCGCACAGACCTGGCGCGATCTTGGCCCCGCGCCGATCTTCGAAGCCGGCGACACCGGACGCGTCTCCGCCATCGCCTGCCACCCCACTCTTCCTGATCGCTATTACGTGGGTGGAGCCGACGGTGACGTGTGGCGCACCGATGACGGCGGCGCGACTTGGAGTGTTATCAGCAACCAGCTCCCTACCACATCGATCGGCGCCATCGCGATCTCTCGCGCACTTCCCGACACCATCTTCATCGGCACCGGCGAAGCCAACTTTGCCAATCACAGCCGCTATGGGCACGGGATATTCATGACTCTGAATGATGGTGGCTACTGGATGAACGTGGCACCGCAGTTAGCCGGTCGCTGCGTTTCCAAAATCGTGGTCGATCCGATCGATCCATCACGCGTGTACGCAGGTGTGACTACGGCCGGTGGCTTTCCCGCTCTCGCCGCGGCAAAAGGCCATCCGGGAGCAAACGGACCAGTCGGCTTGTGGACTTCTTACGACGGCGGTTCTTCGTGGAATCAGGTGCTCAACGGGGTGCCGAACCTCTCTGTGACCGATGTTGCCATGGTTCAAAGTGCTCCGCAATGGGTGTACGCCGCGGTCGGGCACATTTTCGGCAACACCGCCAACGGCATCTATCGCACAACTGATGGAGGACAGAATTGGACCAAGCTCGCCGGTGGCCTGCCTACCGCCAACGTCGGTCGCATTTCTCTCGCCATCGCGCCCAGCAATTCACAGCGGATCTACGCCCTGATCACACGCCCGTCTGATGCCAACGGCAACGGCGCATCCACTCTTGGCGCCTGGCGCAGTGATAACGGTGGCGAAACCTGGACATCTGTCCCCGTTGGCTCCATTCAGTCGACGTATGGCTGGTATCTCTCAGTCGCCAGCGTGCGACCCACCGATCCGAACACCGTCATTATGGGTGGATTGAACCTGGTGCGCTCCACCAATTCGGGTTCATCCTTCTCCACCATCACACCGCCTCACGTGGATATGCACGTGATCACTTGGGATGCCGCGGGCCGCTTGATCGTGGGTGATGATGGCGGTGTGCATCGCTCAACCAACCTCGGCACCAGTTGGGAATCTCGCAACGCCGGACTTGGATTGGTGCAGTTCTATCCCGGTGTGTCAACACACCCGACCGACAACCAGCGATTCCTCGGCGGCACGCAGGACAACGGCAGCAATCTGCGCAGCACCAACACCTTGGTATGGAATCGCGTGAATGGCGGCGATGGCGGCTGGTCGCAGTGGGATCAGGCCAATTCGCAGCGCATCTTTACCGAGTATCAAGGCACTGGCAATCTCTTTGTCTCTGCCAATGGCGGATCCAGCTTCTCAGCGTCCGCCTCCGGCATCAACACCGCAGATCGCAACTGCTTCCTTCCGCCGTACCTCATCCATCCCGCAGACTCCACGCGCATGCTCTACGCCACACATCGCGTGTATCGCTCGGTCAACAGTGGCTCCTCATGGTCTGCCATCAGCGCCGATGTCACCGGCGGCACCGGAGCCATCCGCGCCATGGCCCAAAGCCCGGTCGATCCGCAAACCGTGTATGTCTCCACCAACGATGGCCGCGTCCTCAGTTCCATCGATGGTGGCCAGACCTTCACTCTGCGTATCAGCGCCAACCCCGGCCCGCCGCGGCTCACCAAAGAACTCTCCGCCGACCCCATCGACCCCGCCACCGCCTATCTGGCTGGCACCACCTTTGCCGGACCGCATGTCCGCCGCACTCGCGACCGGGGTGCCACGTGGGAAACCCTCGATGGCGACCTCCCCGACATGCCCGTCAACATCGTCATTGCCTCCGCTGGCTGCCGCGGCACAGTGCTTTGGGCGGGAACCGATACCGGCGTGTATCGATCCATCGATGATGGCGCCTCCTGGACTCGCTTTGGCGAGGGCTTTCCCAACGCCTGCGTCATCGACCTGATCGCCCAGCCAGCGCGGGGGCGCTTGATCGCCGCGACGCAGGGTCGGGGCGCCTGGGAGATCCCACTGCTGGTCTGCGGTGCCGATTTCAACTGCGATGGCGTCGTGGATTTCTTCGATTATCTGGATTTCGTCGCCGAATTCAGCTCGAACGGCACCGCTGCGGATTTCAACGCCGACACCGTCATCGACTTCTTTGACTACCTGGACTTTGTCGCGGCGTTCTCATTGGGGTGCTGATTTCCACCATCCCAACTGGCCCACCGGTTGCGGGATGCTGTTGTGCGCGGTACCGTGCACCTCGCCGCCGAACGCGCGTCACTGGCGAGTCGCGGCACATCCCGGAGTTTCCCCAGTATGGCTAGCCCAGATGGCTCCTCGAGTGGTCCTGTTTCCTCCGCCAGCGATGCGCCGGTTCAGTATTCCCCCTCTGGCGAGGTGATCCCGCCCCTGCCTGCTGATGCGACTCCGGACCAGAAAGATGCCCACTGGTTCCGCTACGTGTATCAAGGTGACCGCATGCCCCAGCTCACGGTGCGGGCGGTGCTTGTCGGTGGCGTACTGGGTATGTTGATGTCGGCAGCGAATCTTTATACCACATTGCAAATCGGCTGGGCCTTTGGCATTGCCATCACCGCCTGTGTCATCTCGTTTGTGATGTGGAACCTTGTCGTTCTCATGAGCGGCAAGACCGTTTCGCAAATGTCGATTCTGGAAAATGCCTGCATGGCCAGCACGGCCAGCGCGGCGGGATATGCCACCGGATCGACCATCGCCACCATGTTCGGCGCGATTGTGCTGTTACAGAATCCGCCAGAAGTCAATGGAGTTGCGGTGACTGGTGAGGCGTACAGGCTGTGGGCTGCCAGCGTCAAAACTAGCGAAGTCACCGCTCCGTGGATCACTGTGACGTTCACCCTGTGCACCGGTCTCATGGGCGTCTTCCTGGCGATTCCCATGAAGCGTCAGATGATCAACCATGAACGTCTGCCATTTCCCACCGGCACCGCCGCAGCTGAAACGCTCAAGTCCCTCTACACCCGCAGCGCTGATTCGATTGCCAAGGCTTACGCGCTGGTGATCGCTCTGGGCGCTGGGCTTTTGATTGGTTTCCTGCGTGTGGGTGATGAGATTCTGGACAAAGTCAGACCCCTCAAGGAACTCTTCTCTGGCTTCATGGAAAAGCTCCGCATCCCGGCGGACATCCACCTTGGGTTTATTGATCGCTTTTACCCACGCGGTGTGCATCCCAACGGCTTTGCCTTCGAACCCTCGGCCCTCCTCATCGCGGCGGGCATGATCGTGGGCATGCGCATCAGTCTGTCGCTGGTCTTTTCCAGTGTGCTTTTGTACTTCTTCGTCGCTCCTCACTTCGCACACATGGATGAAGCCAATCGCGCAGCGGCGGATTACAAGCTCAGCTTCATCTGGCCCGGCGGTGCGGCAGGAACCGATGTCGTGATCACGCGCTGGTCTCTCTGGGGTGGCACTGCCGTGATGGTCTTTGCCTCTCTCGCCAGCGTGGCCCTGCAATGGAAGTCGTTGGTTCGGGCATTCAGCGGTGCCAAGGGCGGATCAAGCGCGAGCGACAATGCCGCGATGAGTGCCATCGAAGTTCCCGGCAAGTGGATGATCATCGGCATGGTCCCCATCACCATCGCCATGGTGTGGTTGCAGGTCAACGCCTTCAGCGTTTCGTGGTGGGCGGGGTTGATCGCCGTCGCTGCCAGCTTCGTCCTGTCGCTCGTGGCCAGCCGCGCCACAGGTGAAACGGATACGACACCGATCGGAGCCATGGGTAAAGTGATGCAGTTGCTCTTTGCCGCGCTCGCGCCAGGCAAAGTTGATGCGAATCTCGCCAGTGCGGGCATTGCCGCCAACAGCGCCAGTTCCAGCTCTGACCTATTGACCGACCTGAAGACCGGCTATCTCCTCGGTGCCAATCCGCGCAAGCAGTTCCTGGCGCAGTTCTTCGGCGTCTTCTTTGGCACCATCGCCATCGTCCCCATCTGGTATCTGATGGTTCCGACTCGTGAAGCACTGGAAAAGTTCGCGTTGCCGGCAACCCGCGCGTGGGAAGCGGTTGCGCGCATTCTTGTGAAAGGCATCGGCGAACTCCCCGATTCGGCGCGTTGGGCCATCGTCATCGGAGGCCTCATCGGCATCGGACTTCCCATCCTTGAGAAGTTCACACCCTCCAATGCCCGTAAATACCTGCCATCCGCCTCAGCGATGGGCTTAGCGTGGGTCATGCCCTTCCAGAACTGCTTCAGCTTCCTGGTGGGCGCCTGCATCGCGCTCTTGTGGATGCAGATGTTCCGACGCTCGCAAGAGAAATATAACGTGCCTGTCGCATCCGGCTTGGTCGCCGGCGAATCGCTGATGTCCGCGGCTCTGGCCATCACCGCCACACTTGCAGATTTGCTTGCCTCTAAGTGATCCGCATGATCGAGTCCTGATTCACGGAACGCCATGTTTGTCGCACACGCCCACACGTTGGGTCAGCAGACGCGCCTGGCAGTAACGCTGGCGTGGGTTGCCGGGTACACCAATCTGGTGTCACTGGTCGTGTGTGGCCACGCCGCCAGCCACGTTTCCGGCACTGTCTCGCAGTGGGGTTTGGATGTGGTGCAGGGGCAATGGCAACTTGCCATCCTCACGACTTTCATCCTCATCGCCTTCTTTGCCGGTGCGGTTCTCTCCGGCTGGTCCGCCGAGTTTGGTCTGCACCGGCGATGGCGATCGCTCTACATCCTGCCGATGGCGTTGGAAGCTGGCCTACTTGCGCTCTTTGCCATTCTCATCGAAGTCGTTGCCACCCCGGTCTCAGAGGGAGCAGCGTTGTATGTGCTGATCGGTACCGCGGCGCTCGCCATGGGACTGCAAAACGCCACCATCACGCGCATCTCCGGCGGCGTGGTGCGCACCACTCACATGACGGGCGTGTTGACTGATCTGGGTCTTGAATCGGCACGACTTGCCTGTGCCCCTTGGCACGGTTCGCGCACAGCGGCCGTTCGACGCAGTGCGTGGCGGCGCGTTGGTTTATTGATCACGCTACTTGGCAGTTTCGCGCTGGGGGCCGGTCTGGGTGCGCTAGCGCATCTCCACTACCCAAAGCTGGTCATGTTTCCGCCGGTTCTGTTTCTGCTTTGGATTGTGTATCAAGATGCTCGCTTGCCCATCTGCGAGGTGTCAGCCGCGGGACCGGGAGTGGCAGAGCTTCGCGCGATTCTGCCCGAGCATGTGGCGATCTATTCGATTGTGAAGGATGCCTTTCGATCGGATGCCTTGCATCGATTGCCGGATCTGGAGGCGTGGTGGGACGGCCTGCCAGAACATGAGCGCGTCGTGATTCTTGATCTTGGCACTGAAGTGCATCTAGGTCCCAATGCGACCGGAGAGCTGGAACTGGTCGCATCACGCGCCCGCCTCACCGGGCGGCACCTGATCATCAGTGGCTTGTCGCGCGAGGCGTTCCTTCGCCTGGGAGGTCACGCCGCCATGCCATCACTTTCGGCGCTCAATGTGTGTCCGGATCTGGAGCTTGCCGCGGCTCGGGCGCTGAATGCGGAGTAAGCTGTTCGGTGTGTGTGTGGATCCTGATGGTGTGAGTTCTGACATTGTGAGGATTCTCATTACGACGGGAGAGTTGGGAGTCAATTTGCGCTTACCTTGACGTGACCTGTGTACTCAGCAGGCCAATATCAGGAGGGTCTCGTCGTGACCAAGTCTCATCTCATCCTTGCAACAATCGCTACCCAAGTCGGATTCGCTGGCCTCAGTCTGGCCGATCCGGGTTCGGCGTACCTCGTCAATTCGACGTATTTGACTGCCGCAAATTCCGGCACCGTCAACCCCCAGAGACTGACCATCGAAGCCATCATGCGGCCCACCGGCCCTGGATACGGCGGCGTGTTTGACAGCTTCGGTTCCACAATCGTGTCGAAACCCCGCCAGAACACATCCGGCAGTTCACTGAGCGCGTGGGGGTTGTACTGGTCTCCGATATCGCAGAAAGTGGTTGGAGGCATCGGTCACGTCGCTGGCTCATCAGGCACCATCGTGTTCAGTTCCACAACCGTGCCGGTCGGAACAGCCGCACATGTCGCCATGACTTTCGACGGAACCACCGTGAGGTTGTACATCAACGGTGTGCTGGACGCCTCCGTGGTTGCCGCAAGCCCGAACATCTTCAACGTGCCTTCGGACCCCATCCTGATCGGCGCATCTAATTTCTCCTCGTCCTTTGCCCGACGCTTTCAGGGTGAGATCGACAATGTGCGCCTGTGGAACAGCGCCAAGAGTGCCGCTGAGATCGCGGCGGACATGACGTGCCTGCCATCCGGACCGCAATCAGGATTGATCGGTTCGTGGAACTTTGATCAGGGCGGTGCCACAGCATCGGATGTCAGCGATCATGGCATGACCGCCACATGGGTCGGCACATCAATCTATCACTGGGACTACGGCACACCCGCGATTCCCGCTACCCAACCTATTGATCGAGTGCTGTGCCCAGGCGCGAGCGCCAGTGTGACTTGCGTAGGCCTGGGC
The DNA here is from genome assembly GCA_964441555.1 of uncultured Phycisphaeraceae bacterium. Lineage (GTDB taxonomy): Bacteria > Planctomycetota > Phycisphaerae > Phycisphaerales > UBA1924 > F1-120-MAGs238. The sequence continues at coordinate 13,484 of CAYTYD010000005.1, forward strand.
ACCGGCGGAGTCACCCATCAGTGGCAGGCCGCCGATGCAGATGCTCCCGGTGGGTGGAAGAACTTGACTAACGGGATCTTCACGGTGAATGGTCAAATCTGGGGCACCTGCAATGGCGTTACCTCCACGTTGCTGAATCTGGTGCACACTCCAGGAAGTGCACCCCTCCAGATCTCCATGCGGTGCATGATGACCGGCTCGTGCGGCACCGCACCGAGCAATCCGGTCTTTGTCACCGTGTGCCCCGCAGATTTCAACTGCGACAATGTCATCGACCTCTTTGATTATCTCGACTTTGTCGCAGCGTTCAGTTCCAATGAGCCGGGATCGGATTTCAACGCCGACACCGTGGTCGATTTCTTTGACTACCTGGATTTCGTATCGGCGTTTGCCTCCGGATGTTGAGCGATCAGCAAAGCGTGCTTTGGTTGGCGCGAGGAACACAACGGTAAAAACAGCATGGCCCGGCGGTGAACCGGGCCATGCGAACTCATGCTAAGTTGGTCGTTTCAGCTACTGACTTCAGCAGCCTGTGCTAAAGGCCTGGACAAAGTCGAGGTAATCGAAGAAATCGACCACGGTGTCGGCGTTGAAGTCTGCCGAGGGGTCGTTGGCGGCGAAGGCCGAGACATAGTCGAGGTAGTCAAAGAGGTCGATGACGGTGTCGGCGTTGAAGTCAGCAGGGCAAGCGCCCGCGGAAGGCACGGGCAAGCCGGCCATTTCCAGCGTGCCAGCAACCTTGTGATAAGTGAGTGTGGCAGTGCCGGTGGTGGGCGGAGTCGTCGCACGCAATGAGAAGGTGTGGGTGGTGCCCCAGCGGATCACACCTGCGTTGGGGTTCTGGGCAAAGGTCTGAGCCGCCGTCCAGCCAGCGGTGCCGTTGGAATTACTGAAGACCATGAGGTCGTTGAAGGTGGTGGGCTCGCCAGAGTGATACAGGGGGCGATAGTGCAGGGGGCTGGTGATGGTGGTGCGCACGGCGGGAACAGAGAAGCCGCCACCGTTGCGATCGCTGTTGAGATTGAAGACGGCGTAGATGTAATCCCATGTGCCGTCGTTGTTGTTCACAACCTTGGCGCCGACCCAGTAGCGGCACTTGATCGCGCCATCCATGTAGTCATAGCTGTTGACGACGACGGAAGGATCAATCGTCTGCCAGTGCTTGAGGGCGGGCTGCATGCGCACCGTGTTGCCGGGAAGCGCGAAGCTGCCGGTGTTCTGGTTGCTGGTGAGATTCATGAGGCGGTAAGAGACGTTGTTGACACCGTTAATGGCGGTGTTATCCGTGGTGTTCTGGAAGGTGGCATCGTCGGCGGTGATGTACTGAGCCTCGCCCACGTACACCGCGCCAGCGCGGAAGAGATCCGTCGCATCCACCGTCATGCGGCGACCGATCGTGGTCGCGGCAGCCGGAGGAGTGATGTAACCCGCCGGGGGAACGGTGAAGGGATAGGGGTAGTAGCCAGTGGTGGCGTTCACGTGCGAACGTGGGCCAAGGCGGCCTTGGTCACCATTCAGCGAAGCAACGTAGGGGTCAGAGCAGCCGACGCCCAGGACTGCGCCGCCCTGACCGGAGCAGGTGGCGCACAGGTTCTGCGTGAGAGCGGTGAAGCCGTGCTTGAGCCACGAATTGCCGATCTGCTCAAAGCGATTGTTCTGAATGCGATAAAGATTCTGCCCGATCACCGGGTGCTGATTGTTGTTGGCGATCCACAGCAGGTTGGTGTCGCCGATGTTGCACGAGGTGGTGCCGATCGAATAGGCACGCATGTTGCCGACAGCGCCCCAGTAGTAACCGTCGGAAAGATCACCGACGATCACGTCAGGACCGGAGTTGGACGGCGGCTGCACATCCTGAATGGTGAAGACCATGCGGAAGGTGCCGGTAACACCATTCTTGGAAGCCACGCGGCAATAAATGGTCTCTCCGGGCTGCACTGTGGTCGAAATACGACTGGCGTTGGGAACCGTCGTGCACGTCGATGAGTTGTCGCTGCAAGCCAATTCCAACCCGCCACAGGTGTTGAAAGTCGACAGCACCGTGTCGAACTGAGTGTTGGTGTTGCAGGTGGAGAAAACCACAGTCTTGGCATTGCCGCCCGAAGGAACAGTGACCTTGTACCACACGCTGGGGCTGGCAGCGGTGTCGAAGCAGGACGAGGTGCCGTCCGCGGTGGCGGCGACCACAGTGCCCAAATAGGTGCCGCTGGTTGAAAGCGTGGTGGCAGATGCGCAGTTGTCGTTGGCTGGCTGCGCGACGGCAAGCCCGGCGCAAGCAGCGAGTGAGACGATGGCGAAAGCACGAACAGCGGTTGACATGCTGATCTTCTCCAAAAGAGCGCGTTTGAACCCGATCGAGATAAGTAGTGTACTTGATCGGTCGGTGCGCGCCAAGACAAAAGTTTGGGAATTGACTGGGGGATTTTCCCGGTAATTCATTATGACTCGATAGTATAGTCCTATAACAACGCGATCCGTTCAAAATCGCCATTCAGCGCCTGACGAATGAACTCGATCGCAACAGACATTGAGTATGAGGCGAACACCCTATACGAGATGAGCGGGTGATCACCACGTTCTGTGGAAAGTCTTCACTCGCCGCAGCTTCAAAGGGATAACTCGAAAGGCGGGAATCACATGAGCGGATTGGGAAGTTTGGGGATTTCGCGCGCTTTGATCGGAGTGAGTGCGCTCGTTGCGATCTCTGCAACGGCGACACACGCTTGGGGACAGGCCCGCGGCTGCGATGTGGTCATTATCAATCGCGGCTTCGAAGCACCCTTGCTCGCAGACAACGATTTCAGTTACGTCATTCCCGGTTGGGTCGTGATTGGCGACTCTGGCTCCTTCAACCCCGGCTCGGGTACCTATCCGGGCGGCAACGTTCCCGGCGGGCTCAATGTCGGATACGTCTCGTGCTGCGCTGGTGGGCGACCCAACGGCGTGATGTCGCAAGGACTTTCTGTTTTTCTCGCAGGCAACACGACATACGACCTTTCTCTTCTCGTCGGCCAGCGAATGGAGACACCTTGGTCGCCTTTCCGACTGGAACTTGTGGCAGGCTCGACGTCTGTGATCAACGAAATGTTGACGACACCGCCCGCGGTCGGCACCTTTGAGCCACGGTCGTTCCAGTTTGTGTGTCCGCCGGGGCATCCGGCGATTGGTCAGCGACTGACCATCCGCATGACGCACACGGGCGGCGTCGAGCGCCAAGCCAACTATGACGAATTTCGCCTGATCGCGACACCTAACTGCATCAGCATCTGTGAACAATTGACCGACACTCAGACCTGCCGCGGCGTGGCGACAACATTCGCTGCGGTTCATTCGGGTATCGGCCCGTTCTCATTTGTGTGGAAGAAGGACGGCGTGGTGATCAATGACGGCACCACAGCCCACAATTCCGTCATCGCTGGCGCAACCACAAATTCACTCTCTATCAGCAATCTGCGCATCGGCGACAACGGCAACTACGTCTGCGAGATTACCAATTCCTGCGGCACGGTGGCCACCAACGCGGGCAGACTGCTGGTGTGCGTCGCAGATTTCAACTGTGATGGCATTGTTGACTTCTTTGACTATCTGGATTTCACATCCGCGTTCAGCCAGGGTTCTCTTTCCGCGGAGTTCAACGACGATGGCGTGGTGGACTTCTTTGACTACCTGGACTTTGTCGATGCATTCAGCCAACCCTGCGGGTTGTGATGAGCGACATTGATTCTTCATGCGAAATCAGAGGGCGGCGTAGGCCGTCCTTTTTCACGGATTGATAGACGTGGCGTGTTCAGGTGGGCACAGACTCTGCCGCGGCGCGGCAGATGGCGACAAACTCATCACTCTTGAGCGAGGCCCCGCCGATCAGGCCGCCATCGACATCCGGCTGCTTGAAGATATCGCGGGCGTTACTGGCCTTGAGCGAACCGCCGTACTGAATGCGGATGCGATCTGCAGCATCTTGGCCATACAGCTGTGCCAGCACAGCGCGGATGCGCACTTGGGCTGTCTGGGCGTCTTCGGGAGTGGCGACCTTGCCGGTGCCGATGGCCCAGACGGGCTCATAGGCGATGGTGAGGCGGGAGAGGCACTCGCCGGGGACACCGGCGAGACCCGCGCGGATCTGGCGCTCATTCACAGTGTCGGTGAGGTTGGCGACACGCTGCTCGAGCTTTTCGCCACAGCACAGAATGCACTCCAAACCTGCTTCGAGAATGGCCCTGACCTTTTTGTTCACCAGTTCATCGGATTCGTTGAGCACGTGGCGGCGTTCGGAGTGTCCGGCCAGCACCACATCCACACCAATGTCCTTGAGCATGGCGATGGAGACTTCGCCGGTGAAGGCGCCATCGGGCTCAAAGTAGCAATCCTGAGCACCGAGTTTCACCGCCGAGTTGCGCTCGCGGAGAATCTGGCGGATGGTCATCAGATAGGGGAAGGGTGGGAAGATGGCGACATCGACTGCCGCGCGGATGGAGTTGACGCCGTCAGAGACTGCGCGGGCCAAATCCGAGCCGGAGGCGCGGCTGGTGTTCATCTTCCAATTGCCACCGATGAAGGGCTTTCGCATAGGGCGAGAGGGTAGCGATGGAAACGGGCCGTTTGGCTATTTGCCGATGCGCTCGGCCCACGGTCCTAATCGATCGTGCCGCGTGAGGTCAAAGGACAACGGCGTCACGGTGATGCGGCGGTGTTTCAGCAGATGTTCCACATCGGTGCCGGGGATGGTGTCGCGGAAATTCAGCCCGTGGCCGGTGGACCAGAAGTATGCCTCGCCGCGAGGACTGGTGCGCTCTTCGTATGAATCCACCAGCCCGTGGGTGTTCATGGGGCACACGACGATCTGCGGCATGTCGGGGCGCGAGCCAACCTCAGTCGTCGGAATGTTGATGCTCAGGCATTCGTGGCGATTGGGGAGTCCGCCAGCGAGCAAACGCTCCAGCGTGCGGCGTGCGAACCACGCGGCGGTGTCGAAATCCGGCTGACCACGACCCAGTTGCAGGCTGACGGCGATAGAGGGGACGCCCAGAAAGGCGGCTTCGAGGGCGGCGGCGACGGTGCCGGAATAGATGGTGTTGATGCCGCAGTTGGCTCCGGCGTTCATGCCGCTGATGACCAGATCGGGTGTGGTGCCTGGTCCGTGACGCTTTGGCCACAGGTTGGTGAGGGCGAGTTTGACGCAATCGGCGGGGCGGCCGTCGACTGCGGTGCCGGTGAAGTGAGCGGGTGTCGTGGTCGTCGCGCCGACCCGCACCTCGGTGGTCATGATGGGCTGGTCAAAGGTGACGCCGTGGCTGGTGGCGGATTGAACGGTGAGGGGGGCGACGACCTCGACGGATGCACCGAGCAGGGGTCCGCCGTGCTGGTTGGCGGCATCTACCAGCGCGTTGTAAAGAGCGATGATGCCGGGGGCACGGATGCCGTCGTCGTTGGTGAGCAGAATGCGCATGGGGAGGAGGGTAGGTTCGGCCTAGGGCGCGGCTGTATATAAGGTATCAGTTTGGTATTTTTCGCTGTTGTGCGGCGGAGTATCAAGTGTCTTTTTCTGCACCCCCGTCTACCATCCCGACCCTATGGCAAAGACCCGTGAACTCAAGCGTCGCATCAAGGCGGTGGCCAACACCAAGCGCATCACCAAGACGATGCAGATGATCGCGACGGCCAAGTTTGCCCAGTCGCAGCAGCGTGCCACGGCAGGCAAGCCGTACACCGAGTCGCTGTTCGATCTGGTGGGTCAGTTGCGCGATGCCGCAGGCGAGGTGGATCACCCCTTGCTCAAGCCAGGCAATGCCAAGGCCCCGGCCCTCACGCTGGTCATCACCAGCGATCGCGGCTTGTGTGGTCCGTACAACGGCTCGGTGCTTCGCGCTTTCGCAGCTCACTTGAAGCAGACCCCCGGCGCCAAGGGCGGTCGTGTCGAGCTGGTGGGCAAGAAGGGTCTGGCGTGGCTGAAGTTCAACAAGATTGATGCCGCAGTGCACCACACCCAGTTTGGCGATAAGCCAAGCTATGAGAGCGTGCAGGCCCTGGCCAATGAATACATCCGCATGTATGTCGCTGGCGAGGTGTCGAGCGTGTCGGTGGTGTACATGAAGTTTGTGTCGGCCGGCAAGCAGGTGCCCACCGTGGCCAAGCTGCTGCCATTTGACGCCAGCGGCGTGAAGTCTTCCAATGCCAGTGGCATGAACAAGGTGTATGAGTTCAGCCCCGATGCCGCGGAATTGCTGGGAGACCTTCTTCCCGCCGCGGTGAAGGCCGTGCTCTTCCAGCTCTTCAATGATGCCATCGTGAGCGAGCACATCGCCCGCATGGTGGCGATGAAGAGCGCGACGGATGCCGCCGGCAAGATGGGCAAGAGCTACAGCCGCCGCTTCAACCGCGCGCGTCAGGCCCAGATCACCACCGAACTGATGGAAGTCATTTCGGGTGCGGCGGCGTTGAAGTAATCACATCGCAGGTCGCGTTTCCACCCACAGAAACAGCAGTCGCAAGCCACCGGAATCGTCACGGCGGCGCTGCTCCTAGCATTTTGTATGGTCGAATTCATCTCCAGACTGGCGGCGGATGGGCGACTCACCCTTCCCGAGTCCGTACAGGCCTCGCTTGGCCTGAAGCCGGGCGGCTGGGTGGTGGTGGAGATGACCGCACAAGGGTTGCTCTTGCGCGCAGCCAGTGCCGATCACGCTGTCTGGACCAATGAACGATTGGCGTCCACCCTGCTCAGCGGCTCGTGCGACGAAGAGGAGTTTCAACGCAATCGAGCTGAAGTTCGCGCCCTGGGTCTTGATCCCGACTCCATTTCTCACACCTGGCGTGGATGATGCGCATCTTTGTTGACGCCAATGTGCTGGTTTCGGCTGCTTGGAGTGCCGAGAGCAAGCTCTGCCGACTTTGGCAGGTGCCCGACAGTGTTGTTGTCACGGTGGAGATTGCGGCAACAGACGCTCAACGAGCAATCGAGACAAAGTCCAGAGATGCGGACCGAGAGATTCGTGTGCGGAGACTGCTTGATCTGATTCGCATGACCGAGATGGTGCGCATCCCGCCAGGTGCGGTCATGCTCAACACCTGGGGGATTGCCGATCCTGATGATGTGGCGATTATCTGGGCAGCGGTCAGTAGTCGCTGCCAGATGCTGATCACGGGCGACACTGATTTTCTTGAGTATTTTGATACCGAGCGTGATGGTGTACGCGTTCTTCGTCCTGCAGATGCCCTGCGCGTCTTACGGGCCGTGTAGCCGAATAAGGAGGGCAAGTTGCGCATGTGGATCTATCTTCTCGTCGCCCTGATCGGGTTGCTCCTCTTTCTCTTTGGCCTGCTTGGTGTGCTCGGCTCGCGGCTGCCAGCAACGCACATTGCCAGTACGACTGCCGCGATCAACGCGCCGCGCGATCGCGTTTTTACCGTGGTCTCTGATCCCACCACACACGCAACCTGGGCTCAAGGTGTGGACGCGGTCAATGTGCTGCCCCATCGCGATGGCAAGCCCAGCTTCGAGTGGGTGATGGGGCGAAACAGGTTTGTCACCGTGACGACTGCGCTGCAAGCACCCGCGCTCTGCGAGTGGACCATCGACGACAACGCCAAGTTCTTTTCCGGATCGTGGAAGTATGAACTCTCTGATGCGCCCGGTGGCTGCACGGTGAAGCTGACCGAGACCGGCACGATCCCCTCGGCAATTCCCCGTGCCATCATCCGCTACATCGTCGGTGAAGATCTCTACATCAAGCGCAACCTGACCGCCCTGAAAAAGCGGATGGAAACGCCCGGGGCGTAACGAGTCACTTCACCCACACACCGCGAATCAGGGCGAGAAACGCCTCGTCCTGCTGAGTCGTTGAGGCCGCAGTGCCCGCCGCGGCACGCTGACGAATCGATTGATCAAAAGCGTTCAGCCCCGCGACGACGTCACCCTGTCCGGCATCGCCCTGCTGATATCCCAAGTAGGCCAAGAGCAACCCAGATTCGCCGGGCACGCGATTGGCCTCGATACTGGCTCGCAGGGATTCGCGCACAGCGATTCCGCGAGCTGCGCCACCGAGCAAGTCGTCGCTGTAGGTGATGCCAACCGCTTCCGGATGCTCCGTGATCACGGAGCGCAGGTTTGCGGCGGCGGAAACCGTCAATCCGCCGGCGATCTGGGCATGCAATCGACCAACCAGCGCAGGCAGATCACCCGGGTGGGCCGCAAGTGCCATAGCGAAGCGCTCTTCGGCGTCGAAATATCGACCTGCCTTGACCATCTCCTGCCCCTTGGCCATGTGTTGCATGTATCGATCCGCGACAGCTGGAAGCGGAACAGCCATGTCGGCCTGCTCAACAAGTGTGTTGGCCTTCTCTGTCGCTCGCAGCGACTTCAATTCCTCATCACTCAGCTTGGTGATGCCCGGATCGACGGCCCCGTTGGTTCCCGGATTCTGCCGCCCTGTGAGGGATTCACGCAACCCGAACAGTCGCCTCTGCAGCGTGCTCAGGGAATCAGTTGGTGAAGCTGGGGTGATCGGAGCCGTGGTCGGATCAGTTGCCGGCGCGGATGCGTCGCTCTTCACTGCTGGTGTCGCGATGGGTGACGAGACGAGGCGATCGACGGCCTTACTGAATGGTGTGGAGAGAAGACGCTGCGTCGAAGCGGAATTGGCGGCAGCGTCCGCCGCCCGCGCCTCGGCCATCCCAGGCACCTCCCATGGTTGAAACTGCAGGCCGTAGGTTGGAGAGGCGACCAATCGCTCAAATTCGCCTGACGCAGGGGAGCGGAAGCCAATGAATGACGGACGTAGCGATCGCTGTGCTGCATAGGCAGATGAGGAACGCATCGCGCCGTTACCAAGGTTTGCGTCACTTCGACGCGTCTCTGCGGTGTTGGCGTTGCTGGTCGAGAACGCCAGTTCGGCCGTGCCGCGGCCCAGCGCGAGTGTTGATCCGGCAAGAGAGGAAGGCGCGCTGGCGCTGTTGCCGGTAGAGAGAGCAAATTGATATTGCAAGGCGTCAGTGCCGCGAACACCCATTCCCGCAGCGCCGGAGAAAAGCGAATCACGCTTGAATGTGAACAGATCGTCCGAGCCCATCTTGCCTCGGAAGTCCATTGGATCTGTGTAACCGACCTTGCCTCGAAATGCCGCGCCGCCGCCCACGTTGCCGGTCACGATCGAATTGCGAAAACGCACTTCCGCAGCAAAGTCGCGCGTCGTCCCCGGCGCTGGCGTACCTGTCCCCGGAACCTGAAGATCGCGTTGAAGGCCACTGTTGGTTCGCTGCAAACCCTGGTTGTTCTTCTGCAGGCCCGTGCCATCGCCAAGCGGGCTGTTCTGGCCACGCACGGTTGCCGTAAACAAGCTCGCCGCGAGTCCGGCTGTGATGACAATGAGGCGTGTTGCAACCATGTGGCGTCTCCAATCGGGATCCCCATCACTCTAACGCCTGTACTTATCGACCAGTTCGGGGGATTGGGTGAGATGTTGCACAAACCGGACCCGAACTTTGGGCCAGACCCGAACTTTGGGTTCAAGACCGTGGATTTCAGCTCGGTATCCACTGCCCGGCAAGTGCTCGCGCCTGATCTGGAACAGATTGATCACCCACCAGCGTCACATGCCCGATCTTGCGGCCCTTGCGTGGCTCTTTGCCATACAAATGCACATGCAGCATCGGATCAGCCAGCACTTCGCGTGCCAGCGTGCGTGCAGGTGGTAGTGCCCCAATCAGATTCACCATCGCCGCAATCTTCGCCCCCGCCGTCATCGCAGTTGAGCCAAGAGGCAGCCCCGCCACGGCACGCATGTGATTCTCAAACTGGCTGGTCACGCTGCCTTCAATCGTCCAATGCCCGGTGTTGTGCACGCGCGGCGCCATCTCATTTGGAATCAGCATCGAGCCCGACGCGGTTCGCATTTCAAACATCTCTACCGCCAGCACACCCACGTGCTGCAATTTCGTCAGCAGCGCCGTCATCCGCTCCTGCGCTTGATTCACCAGACGTTGATCCACCTGCGCATTCCCGATCGAGTAATGCAGAATGCCTTTGTTGTGCACATTCTCCGCCATCGGATAATGCACGATCACTCCATCTCTCCCGCGGCAGGCAATCAGCGACACCTCTCGCACAAACGGCACAAACGCCTCATACACAGCAGGTCGAGAGCCCATCTCTTCCCACGCCTGCTGCGCCAGCGCCGCATCACGGATCACCGCCTGGCCCTTGCCGTCATACCCGCCGCGGCGGGTTTTCAGCACGCCGGGTATGCCCACCTTCCGCATCGCCACGCCAAGGTCTTCGCTCGTCTCGATCAGCGCATAGGGCGGCACATCAAATCCCACATCCGCAAATGCTGCTTTCTCAAATCCGCGATCTTGCCCGGTGGTCAGTGACACAGCGGGAGGGAAAGTGCTCACTCGCCCGGCGACATGCTCAAGCGTGGCCGCGGGAACATTCTCAAATTCAAATGTGCATGCATCCAGTCCGGCACAGAATCGATCAAGCGCCGCATGATCATTCCAATCGCCGCACACATGCTCGGCACAGTGCCCGGCGCATGCCGTCGGATCGGGGTCGTACACGCGCATGCGGATATCCAGCGGCAATGCCGCCAACGCCAGCATCCGCCCCAGTTGACCTCCACCCAGACAGCCGATCAGCATGAACAGAGGATAGTTCCTCACGCTGCTGCATGCAGCCACACATCATGCCTTCACATCACACACGTGGATCGCGCGAGGCCAGCACGTCATTGGTGCGGCTGCTCCGCCACGCGCTCAATCGCTGCGCTGTTCCCGCATCACTCAAACCCAGAATCGACGCCGCAAACACCGCGGCGTTCGTCGCCCCAGCCTTGCCGATCGCCAGCGTCCCCACCGGCACCCCTCCGGGCATCTGAGCGATCGAAAGCAGCGAATCCAGACCCTGTAGGTGCTTGGACTCCACCGGTACACCCAGCACCGGCAGCGTCGTCTTGCTGGCGCACATTCCCGGCAGATGCGCCGCCCCGCCCGCGCCGGCGATGATCACCTTGATGCCGCGACTCTGCGCCGTCGCGGCATACTCAAACAGCCAATCCGGTGTGCGATGCGCCGACACCACCACACACTCATGCGCAATCCCCAGTTCATCCAGCGTCGTCGATGCGTGCTTCATCGTGTCCCAGTCAGACTTGGACCCCATGATCACGCCCACCAACGGTTTTGTGGCGTTGGCAACGGGCTTGCTGGTAGATGTCTCCGTCTTGGCGGGCTTCGGCATGATCAATCGTTGGCTGCCCGAGTGCTCACGTCACGAAAAACCCCGCGACAGTTCGCCGCGGGGTTTGAAGTTGATTCACTGGTCAATCCGATTCAGCAGCCACTGCTGAACGCGGCGACAAAATCCAGATAATCAAAGAAATCGACAACCCCGTCCAGGTTGTAATCCGCATCCCACTCGTTGGTGCTGAAGGCCGCGACAAAGTCGAGGTAGTCGAAGAAATCCACCACGCCGTCGTCGTTGTAATCCGCCAGACAGTTGTTGAAGACCTGCAGGTTCTGGGCATTCGTGCCCGGCGTCGCATTTAAGGTCAAACCCAACACATCATCCTTCACCCAGGTGCCTGAGCCGTTGGTCCAGATCAGGTTTCCATTGTCAAGGCGCCACGCGCTCCGCAACCCGTTATTCGGTGCAGTGATGTGCGCCCCGAGCTGGTTGCCGCTGAGGTCAAACCACTTCAGCGGACCAGTCGCCGGCGTGTTGAAGCAGCCGATGTAGATCTCGCTGCCCTTACGCACGATTCCTTGCGGCCAATCCAGCGGGGCATTCGCCGTGCTGTCGACAAACGTGCCCACGATGTTGCCGTTCATATCCACACGAATGATGTCATCCGTGTCTTGGTCTGCGACCAGGACTTCATTTCCAAGTCGCGTGCAGTCAAATGAGCCGCCAATGCTCACGGTCGCCACCGGCGTCGTGCCGTCGCTGACGTTGAAGATCACCACCTTGTTGATGAACACGCCACTGTCACAGCAGATGTACACCTTGCCAAAGGCGAGCTCAAACCCGCGCATGTTGTCGACGCCCGACATCGCAAGGTTTGTAAAGTCACCGAGGTACTGCGTCCCATCCAGCGAATAACGCCGAATCGCGTCCTCAATCTGATCGCTCACCCAGATTTCATTGCCGATCCGCCGCGCCTTCTTCGGGCTGCTCAGCGCGGGCATCCCCGAATCAACATCGTTGATGAAATCGGGGTTGATGTACGAGCCATCCTCGCGCGACAGGAGCATGATGCGGTCGTTGCTCCAATCCGGCACGAGCAGCCCCCGCACCACATCCGCCTGCACTTCACAGGCGCACGCCAAGCCGATCACGCCAAGGAGCCCCGCCGCGGTTGTCACGTTCTTCATCTGTTTCTCCCTCCGGTCTTGCCCTATCTCAGGCAGCCCACACCAGCATGCTACAGCATGGCACGCTGAATTCAAGGCCTTTTTGCCTGTTCAGGGAAAACCCTCTGTGCGAGACGAGCTTGCAAACCGGCGCACACGTCCAACCACGTCCACGCCACATCCCAGCTTTCCCAGCTTCACGCCTAAAAAGGGTTAACTCAAGTGGATGGCCCGATTCAGTGGCCCAAGTACGCCTTGCGCACCGCATCACTCGCCGCCAGTTCCTTCGCCGGACCCTCGTTCACGATCTGCCCCGTCTCCAAGACATACGCCCGGTGCGATACATTCAACGCCATTCGAGCGTTCTGCTCCACCAGCAGAATCGTCGTGCCACTCTGGTTGATCTCGCGGATGATCTTGAAAATCGTCTGCACAATCTGCGGTGCCAGCCCCAGCGACGGTTCATCCAAAAGCAGCAACGTCGGCCGGGTCAACAGTGCGCGTGCCATCGCCAGCATCTGCTGTTCACCACCCGACAGCGTCCCCGCCATCTGTCCCATCCGCTCTTTCAATCGCGGAAATAAACCCAGCGCACGTTCCAGATCCTTGGCAATCGCGCCATGGTCATGGCGAATGAACGCACCCAGGTCCAGATTCTCCGCCACCGTCATATTCGGAAAAACCCCGCGCCCTTCCGGAGACTGCACCAATCCCGATCGCACGATCGTGTGCGCAGGCATCCGCGAAATCTCCGCACCCGCAAACGCGATGCTTCCACTCGCCGCCCTGCGAATCCCGCTGATCGCTCGCAGCGTCGTCGACTTTCCCGCGCCGTTGCAACCGATCAAAGAGACAATTTCCCCTTTGTTCACATGCAACGAGACGCCATGCAGCGCTTCGATCGCGCCATACTTCACCACCAGATCCTTCACCTCAAGAAGTGCGCTCACGCCGCACCCCCCGCCGCATCACCTGCGGGTTCTTCAACACCCAAGTACGCCTCGATCACCTTCGGATCATTCTGCACCGTGCTCGCCGGGCCAGAGCAGATCGTCTGACCATAATCCAGCACGGTGATGCGCTCGCAAATCTCCATCACCAATCCCATGTCGTGCTCAATCAACAGAATCGCCAGACCAAAGCGATCGCGAATCTGCCGGATCGACTTGGCCAGTTCCACTTTCTCCGTCGGGTTCATCCCCGCCGCCGGCTCATCCAGCAGCAACACCTTCGGCTCCGTCGCCAAAGCGCGGCAGATCTCCAGCCGACGCTGATCGCCATACGGCAGATTCCGCGCCGAATCGTCCGCCACGCGGTCCAACCCGAAAATCGACAACAACTCCATCGCCTGCGCCGTCATCGCCGCTTCCTGGGCCACAAATCGCGGCGTCCTCAACAGCGTCCCCAGCAAAGTGTGCCGCCCCCTCAGGTGACACGCCAGCTTTACATTGTCCAGCACCGACAACTCGCCAAAAAGTCGAATGTTCTGAAACGTCCGCGCGATTCCCGCCGCCGCGATCTGGTGGGGTTTCAGCGTTTCAATCCGCTTTCCGCCCAGCGTGATCATTCCCGTCTGCGTTGTATAGACACCCGTCAGCAGGTTGAACGCCGTCGTCTTCCCCGCACCATTCGGCCCGATCAATCCATACAACGCCCGTGGCGGCAGCGCGATCGAAAACTCCTGCACCGCCTTCAACCCGCCGAAGGCAATCCCGATCCCGCGCACATCCAGCAGAGTGTTGGTCGATTCAGCAGTGCTCACAGCGCACCTGCTTTCTCGCCAGATTTTCGGGCTGCCTTCCGCGCACCCCGCAACTCCCAGATTTCCTTCACACCAAACAACCCCTTGGGACGCACGATCATCATGATGATCAACAGCAACGCAAAGATGATCAGGCGATATTGCTGCGCCTCTCGCAGCACTTCCGGCAGCATGATCAGCACCAGCCCAGCCAGCACGCTGCCGCTGATCGAGCCCAATCCTCCCAGCACCACCAGCAGAATGATGTCAAATGACCGCTGAAACCCCGCGTCCGTCGGCGAGGGGTTAGCGCCGATGTGCGAATACAACCCGCCTGCCAACCCGCCCAGCGCTGCCGCCAGCACAAATGCCCGCACCTTGTACTTGGTCAGGTCCACACCCATCGACCTCGCGGCGATCTCATCCTCGCGAATGGAAAGCAACGCCCGCCCCGTGCTCGAATACTTGATGCGATACGCCACCAGGCACGTGACACTCACAAACAGGAAAATCCAAAAGAGGTTCGCATACGAGGGAATCCCGAAGAACCCCGATGGACCATTCAGGTGAATCAGCGCCTTGGCCCCGGCGTCCTTGATCGCTTCAGCGCTATCCAGTTGTCCCTTGGTCAATTCCAGCATCACGCGGATGATCTCGCCGAATCCCAGCGTGACAATCGCCAGATAGTCGCCCCGCAGGCGCAGCGATGGCAACCCTACCAGATATCCCGCGATCGCCGCGATGATGCACCCCAGCCCGATCCCCGTCAGCATCAGCAGAATGCCCTGCGTGTAAAAACCTGCATCATTCACTGAGCCATGCAGCAGCAGCGATCCGTAATACGTCGTCGCTCCCGCCACATACGCGCCCACCGCCATGAACCCGGCGTGCCCCATCGAGAATTGCCCTGCATAGCCATTGACGATGTTCAATGACACCGCCGCGATCATGAAGACGCCCACCCGCCGCAGCACGTTCTGCCAGTATTCATTCACCAGCATTGGCGCGGCATAGTGCACCACCACCGCCACGACCAGACATGCCAGCCAAGGCAGGATCATCACATCCCACCGCCTCGCCGTCTTGGCCGGCACCTGCTGTTGATGTTCCGCGAGGGTCTTCATCAGACTTTCTCCCTCGCAGTAGAACCCAAAAGCCCACTCGGCCGCAGCAGCAGCACCACGATCAACAACCCGAACACATACACATCTTTCAGTTCCGTGCTCACATAACGCGAGCCGAAAAACTCAATCAGCGCGATCAAAAACCCACCCAGCACCGCGCCCCGCACATTGCCGATCCCCCCCACCACCGCCGCTACAAACGCCTTCAGCCCCAGCAGCACCCAGATGCCGTGAGCCGATTGATTCACCAGTGGATACTTCAGGGGATACAGAAATGCCGCCGCCGCCGCCAGTGAGCTTCCCAGTACAAAGGTGAAGCTGATCACCGCGTTGGTGTTGATCCCCATCAACGATGCCGTCTCGACGCTGTGCGACACCGCCCGCATCGCCCGTCCAAGTTTGGTTTTGAAGACCAGAATCTGCAATCCCACCATCAACCCGATCGACCCCGACACGATCAAGACATCGATCATGCGGATCGGCACCAGAGGCGACCTCAGCACCCGATACTTCAACCCTTCCACATCCTTGGGGCTGCGCCGTGGCTGGGTTGTAATCTCCGTTCCCGCCGCGATCACCTCCGGATCCGACACTACCACGTTCAACGTCTCGACCGTCGTTGCCCCACCCGTCTCCGCTGCCGGCTTCTCATACTCGATGCGATACTGCCGCTCCGCATCGATCTTCAGATCCTGATCCAGTTTCACCGTGCCGCGCTTGCTGCCACCGCTCAGGGTGCCCTGTGCCACCTGGCTCTCATTCAGCACGCGATCATGGATCAGTGCCGGCATGTTGCGCGGGTCTGGTCCAAATGGCAGTCTGGCAGCCGGCGAACCGTTGATCTCCACCACCGTCTTGCCGGGCAACTGTCCGATGTTTTGTAAAAGCAGCGACACACCGATCGCCGTGATCAGCACATTCAATCGCGGCGCGCCCCGCAAAGGCCGATACGCAAACCGCTCAATGCAATACCCCACCGTCGCACACACCGCGATCGCCAGCAGAAACACGCACAACGCCACCCACCATGGCGCGTTCTCCGGCTCGATCCCCATCTTGTTCGTGATCACCACCGCCGCCGTCAGCGAGGTCCACGTCCCCAGCACGAAAATGTCCGAGTGCGCAAAGTTGATGAACTTCAACACGCCATACACCAGCGTGTACCCCAGCGCCACCAGCGCGTACAGACTCCCCACGGCGATCGCGGCAATCAGAGTTTGAACAAAGTCAGCCACGCGCTCTCACGTTCCCGTCGCCCGCGCCCGCAACCACACACGTGCTGCTCACCCGGGGGAACCAGTTTAGCAGAGAATCTCATCATCACACACCCCACCGCTGCATTGGACCAAACAAAAACCCGGACTTTCGCCCGGGTCTTGTTCAATCATGATCTCCAGACCGGCGCAGCCGGAATTACTCCGGGCTCACCGTCGTCACATACTTGGGCGCCGGCGGGTCGCCCGCCATCTCCACCACCACCGCGCTCTTGGTCGCATCCCGGTTGGAGTTGATGGTGATCTTCCCCGTCACGCCTGCGAAATCCTTGGTATCCGCGATCGCGTTCCGCAGATCCCGACCTCCCGGCGTCTTGGCCTTCTTCATCGCCTCAAACAAGATATTCGCGGCGTCATATCCCAGCGCTGCCAACCCGTCCGGAGTCGAGCCACCAAACTCCTTCTTGTACGACTTAATGAACGTCTGTACCGCCGCATCGGGCTGATCCGGCGCGTAGTGATTGGTGTAATAACACCCTTCAATCGCATCCTTGCCGATCTTGGCCAACTGCTCCGAATCCCATCCATCGCCACCCAGCAATGGTGCCGTAATACCCAGCTTGCGGGCCTGCAGGGCGATATTCGCCACGTCCGTGTAATAGCCGGGGATGTACACCACATCCGGCTTGCTGCTGCGGATGCTCGTCAATTGTGCTGTGAAATCCGTCGCACCGCCCGTGTACGTCTGCTCCGTAGAGATCGTGCCGCCCATCTTCTTGTAGTTCATCACAAACTGCTCGGCCAGGCCGACCGCATACGCCTGGGCCTGATCCACCAGCACCGCCGCGTTCTTGGCTTTCAACTCTTCCCGGGCAAACTTCGCGCCCGCAAAGCCCTGGAATGGATCAATAAAGCACACGCGGAAGACCATGTCCCCCACCGCCGTCACCTTCGGATTCGTCGACGACGGCGTGATCATCGGCACCCCCGCCTCCTGGCACACCGGGCCACCCGCCAGCGACAGCTTGCTCGCCACTTCGCCCAAAACCGCGGCGACCTTGTCGCTCTTGCACAAACGCTCCACCGCCAGCTTCGCCTCACCGGCATCGCCGCGCGTGTCGTATTCCTTCAACTCGATCATGCGGCCATTCAACCCACCCTTGGCATTAAACTCCTTGATCGCCAGCTTGATGCCATTCGAGGTCGACTGGCCAAACGTCGCTTCCGACCCCGTCAGCGATCCATAGTGCCCGATCTTGATCGCGTCCGCCACCGCCGCCAACGTCGTGCTGGCGCATGCCGCCAACAACGCCGCCGCACCGATCGCGCCCAAAGCCCGCTTTGCAAATGTGAACATGCGTGTGGATCCTGTTGATAGGTGAATTCATGCCGGAAATTCCGGCCCTCTCCTGACGCTAGAGAAGGTATCAGGTTCCCCATCCTGACGCGCGGCAGCGTGCAATGTCCCACTCCTAAACCCCGCCGCAAGGTTCGAGAAAATCAAGAGTTAGAGTGAAATCCCGGATTTCGCACAATTGCACCCCAATCAACGTGATTTCCCTTGACGCTTTGGCCCCAACCGGTCAAAGTATGGAGATCAACCACACCGACACCGCCAAAGTCCGAGAACTAGCGGACCGGGCGATCATTGTTTTTGGAGCTCGATCATGACTCTGCTTTGCGGTATCTATACCCGTCTGTTTACATCGCTCGCCGCCGTCGCGCTGGCTTCTGTGGCCGCCGCCATTCCCTCTCAGGTCGAACACACCCCCGGCCAGCAGGCCTTCGGCGAGCCCACCGATGTGACCATGCGCGAGCCCGAGACGCCCCGCGAAACCGAACTCGTCCGGATTTTCACCCGCGTCTCCTTCCAATTCACCTACGACCGCGTCTGCATCTATTACACCACCGACGGCTCCGAACCCTCCGGCTCTTTCGGTACTCCCAGCGGCAGCACCCAAGTCCTCACCAACACAGGCGGCCAAGTCACCTTCGTCCGCAATGAATCCAGCGGCGGCACCCGCGATTGGTGGGTCGCCACCCTCCCCGGCTCGGCCCGCGCTTATGGCCAGAACATCAAGTACAAGATCTCGGCGTGGCAGAATTTCAATGGCCCCGAAGTCTTCACCAACGGCGCCAACTCTGCGAATCTGGCCAACACCTTTCTCTATGTGAACAAACTTGTTTGGCCCGGCGCAGGTGCTGGCCAAGGCAATCCCGGCGCCGGATATCCACCCGTCTCCTTCTGGAAAGAAGAAGCCATCTTCGGCAACACGTATTGCGCTGGCCAGATCGATCAGAACGGCACCGTCTACGACTTCCACTTCCCCACACCCGGCGGCGTGCAGGGCGTGGGTACACGCAACGAGGGATACGTCGATGGTGTCGACACCTTCCCTCCCGGCCTGCCCCTGGGCTGGCGTGGCCAGATGCACATCAACCAAGCCATGCTCGGCATCCGCACCCCCGGCGATGGCATCACCCACTGGCTCAGCAATCCCAACGGCGTCAGCTACACCAACATCCAGCAGAATTACGTCTCCACCAGCAACACCATCATCACCAGCCAGCGCCTCAACGCCAGCGGCAATAACATCTCCGTCCAGCAGGCCGACTTTGCCCCCCTGGGCATCACCTTCCCCAATGACAACGCCGGAGCCGCCCAGCGGCACATCTATATCAAGCGCCTCACTCTCACCAACAACACCGGCTCATCGCAGGATGTCGCCCTCTATTGGTACGTCGATCACGCCCTCAACGGTGGTGATGGCTACGACGACTCCTTCGTCGATGCGCCGCGCAGCGCCATGGTCGCCTACGACAACACCTTCCGCGTCGTCACCGGCACGGGCACCGGCTTCACTTCCCCCAACGAATACAACCCCACCACATCATCCGGCTATACCAAAGACATTTCGCTGTATCTCGCCAGCGCCATGAAACTCCTCGCTCCCAACGGCAGCGTGCAAAGCACCGCCACCGACTTCTGGCGCGATACCAGCGCCGATGGTGATCGTGGCTGGATGGGTATGCGTGTCACGCTTCCCCCCGGCGTTCCCGTCAAGGTCGATGTCCTCATGGTCGGCGTCGATGATCGCTTTGCGGGTGCGGCTGGCACGTATGCCTTCAAAGCTGCCAACGTCGTCGATTGGTTCTACAACAACGACATGGGCTCCGTGCAGGCCTCCACCGATCTCTATTGGACCAATTGGCTCAATGACGGTGTGACCGTCTCGACTCCCGACCCCAACTACGACGCCTTCATGCGTCGCTCGCTCCTGGCCACCGCCCTCCACGTCGACAAGGTCAACGGCGGCGTGATTGCCGGGTTCCACAACGGTGCGTATCCCTACGTCTGGCCCCGCGACGCGGTGTACGCCGCGGTGACGCTGGCCCGCACCGGCCACCTCAGCGAAGCCGCTGGCGTGTACGAGTGGATGAAGACCACCACCTATCGCGATTTCGAACCCTGGGGGCGCAAGGGCTTCTGGAAGCAGAAATACTCCACCGATGGCTATGTCATCTGGGGCGCGCCGCAGATCGATGAAACCGCCGTCTTCCCCTGGGGCCTCTGGTACCAATACCAGCTCACGGGTGATAGCTTCTTCCTCTCGCAGTATGTAGATCAGGTCCGTGACTCGGTCGAAAGCATGACCCGCGATTCCTCCGATTCGCGGCTGCGCTACGAAGAGGCCTTCAACCTCGTCTATTCCAACAACGTCTGGGAAGACAGCTACGACACCTTCATCTACTCTAACGCCAACGTGATTCGCGGGCTCTGGGATGCAGGCAGCATCTTCAACGCCCTGGGTCTCTCCAGCGAAGGCGCCAGCGCCACCGGCAAAGGCAACATGATCAAATCCGGCCTGGATGCGCGGCTGGATTGGAACGGTGAGAACACCGACATCAGCCAACTCGGCATCGTCTATCCCTTCAACATCTACTCGGCCACAGATGCCCGTTCCGCTCGCGTGATTGATCGCATCAACGGCGTTGCTCTCGATGCCTTCGGCAATAACCATCCGCTGGTGAATTTCACCGGCGAACACGCCGGCACCATCAACCGCTATTGGGGCGATGGCTATTGGAACGGCGGCCCCTGGTTCCTCTCCACCGCCTGGTACGGCTTGTACTACGCTGATCGTCAGCATCTCACCGCCAACACTGCTGACATCGACAACCACAAACTGCGGCTGGACATCCTCAAATCTAAACTCGGCCCCACCGGCCTTGGTGCTGAGCAGATCGCTTTCTCAAACTCCTACCTCTACCCCGGCCAGTCTGACTTCACACTCCAGACCGCCTGGCCCAATGCGTGGGAGAGCATGAGCACCTTTGCCGATGGCATCATGAAGTTTGTCGAGTTCGCACCAAACGCCCCCAACAACACCATGTCCTTCCGTCCCAACCTCCCCTCCAGTTGGAACGACATGACCTTCAATGGCATCAAGATGCGCGTCGCCCCCGCCAATGTCGAGCATCGCGTGAATCTCACCGTCCGCCGTCTCGCCGATGGTGCTGAGCACCAGTTCACCAACGTCACCGGCAACACCCTCAGTCTCAACACCACGCTGCGTGTTCCCGCCAACAGCACCATCGCGCGCGTCACCATCAACGGCTGCCCCGCGAACTACACCTACAACAGTTCGCTCGGCACCATTCTGGTCGCCAATTTCCCCGCCGCGACTGGCGCCAATGCCGTCACGCTCGTCAGGGCCTTCCTCGGCTGCGCGGCAGACTTCAACGCCGATGCCAGTGTCGACTTCTTTGATTACCTCGACTTTGTCGCGGCCTTCAGCAGCAACGACTGCGCGGCAGACTTCAACACCGACGGAACTATTGACTTCTTTGACTACCTTGACTTTGTCGCGGCCTTCAGTTCACCGTGCTGATCAGATGAGTTTCATATAAAGGGAGAGAGAATGTTCAATCGCTTCGCACTTCTGTCTGTCGCTGCCACCGCCTCCGTGGCCTGGGCCCAATTCAGTCCGACCTTGCAGTATGACGCCGGGAACGGCTCATTACCCACCGCGCAGTGTTGGGATTTCAATGGCTCCAATTCTCCAGCCCCCCAAGTGGTCAGTGGCGAGTTGCTCACCGGACCGGCCGCGGTTTCGGCCCAGCAGTTCTACGACCACGAACTCCTCTACGACTTTGACCGCGACACCGTGATCTATGAATGGGAGCTGCAGGTGATCTCCAGCGGCTACAACGCCAACTCCTGCGGCACAGGCCAGCGCGCTGGCTGGTACGCTGCGGTCACAGACGTCGATGGCCGAATCGTGCAGTGCGGCATTGGTTCCGGCACGGTCTTTCTTTCCAATAACAGTGCTTCATTCGTCAATGCCAATGCCCCGGCCACGGCATTCAATTCTACTGGTGCCTATCACCGCTACCGCATGACCATCACCCCCGGCAGTGGCGTTCGCCTGTTCATCGATGGCAATCAGGTGCTGAGCATGCCCTTTGGGGCAACCGGAGTGGTCTCCACTCGCCGCGCTTCATTTGGCGACACCAGTATCTGCCAAACCAGCCAGACCAAACTCCGTTTCGTCTCGCTGACACTACCTCCCCAATGCGGCTTTGACTTCAATCAGGATTGCGTCGCCGATTTCTTTGACTACCTCGACTTTGTCGCGGCATTCGCAGCCAATGACATCCGCGCCGATTTCAATCAGGATGGCGTGCTTGACTTCTTTGATTACCTGGATTTCGTCGCCTTTATCGCCGCCGGATGCGCGTGAGTAAGTCTCTCGTTTGCACTCGTCAATCACAAGGGCTTCACATGCTGAGTCGTTTAGCTGTCCTCACATCGCTTTCCATGGCTTCTGCGACCCTGGCCCAGTTCAGTCCTGCGCTGCAGTATGACCCTTCAATGGGGTCGCTTCCAACCGGGCAATGCTGGACATTCAATGGTGCCGCTTCGCCTGCTCCACAAGTCGCAGGCGGCGAGCTGCTGATGGGTCCTGTTCCGGCTGCTTCTCTGCAGTATTACGACCATGATCTTCTGTACGACTTCACTCGCGACACCATCGTTTTTGAGTGGGAATTGCAGGTTGTCTCCAGCGGCTACAACGCCAACTCCTGCGGCGTCGGGCAGCGCGCTGGCTGGTACGCCGCGGTCCGTGACGCACGAGGGCGCCTCATCCAGTGCGGAGTCGGATCCAATCGCGTCTTTCTGACAAATAACGACGCTTCATTCGTCGGAGCAAACGCGCCGGTAGTCACTTTCAACACGACTGACGCGTATCACCGCTATCGCATGGTCATCGCACCAGCGAGCGGCGTGACACTATCCATTGATGGCAATCAGGTGTTGTCCATGCCGATCGGTGCGATCAACGTGACGGCTTCCCGGCTTGCCTCATTCGGCGACACCAGCGGATGCCACACCAGCCAGACCAAGCTGCGATATGTCTCTGTGACGTTGCCGCCGCAGTGCGGATTTGATTTCAATCAGGATTGCGTCGCTGACTTCTTTGACTACCTCGACTTTGTCGCGGCATTCGCAGCCAATGACATCCGCGCTGATTTCAATC
>CAYTYD010000006.1:0-33791 GCA_964441555.1 uncultured Phycisphaeraceae bacterium
GCCGGATTGCGCGTCATAGACCAGACCTGCGGCAGAGAGACGGCCATCCTGCTTGAAAAGATCGCGGGTTTGTTCGAAATCATCTCCACCACGGAGGGGAGCGGTGTTATCGAGTTCCTTGTTGGGCGCGGCATCGGCGAGGCCGTTGTAATCGGCCTCATCGAGGACGATGGTGTGGGTGTTGATGTTGAAGGTGACGTCCTTGGCGCGATCGAGCATGGCACGCACATCGGCGACGGTGGGACCATCGAGACGCGCGGTGAGGAGGATGTCGCCGGGAGTGAGGATGCGGGCGGGATCAAAGGGGGCCTTGCCCGCGGCTTTTTCGAGTTCGGCGGGATCGCTGGTCCAGATGGTGCCTTTGGCACCGGGGCAGACGAGGGAGCGCTTGGCGAGGATGTGCTCGGTGCTGGAGAAGGTGATGGGCCCCGTGGCGAGCCAATAGGGGTTGACGATGAGGCCGTCGGCGAGGGAGTCGCCGGGGCCACCGGCTTCGCCTGCCGCGAGGTCTTGATAGAGGAGCGTGAGTTCGGAATCGACGGAGGCGCCGGTGGCGTTGCCAGCGCGGAAGTGCTGGTCCTGAATGGCGGGCTGATCACCGGCGACGACATTTTTCATATCGGCGATGACGTGAGGAAGGCCTTTGGTGAGAACGAGGACGCGGACTTGATGTTGGAGATTCGCTTTCAGGATGTGGGCGCGGAGGGGATCGCGGAGGAGTTTGCAGAATTGGCCGTAATCGCAGGAGCCGGGTGAGATGGTGGAATTGGGAACGTCTTTCAAGAGCTCTGCGAGATCGACGGTGAGGGCGCCGGGGCGCGTGCCAGCTTTCTTTTCCGTGGAGCCCGTGATGGCGGCGGAGCCAGCGTAGTGCTCGGCGATGAGCCGCGAATCGGCGATGCGCGAGTCGTAGACGACGAGGACGTTCTTGGGGGCGAGCTGGGCGAGGGCGGGAGTGCACGCCGCGCCACTGACCAATGCAGTGCAGACGAGAAATTGAAGCGAACTGGGGCGGCTGTGCATGAGCAAGCGTAGTGAATCAGAGGCATCACCGAGTCATTGGTTTCATGTCCTGCAAACTCACCGCCCCCCCGCCACTGCGGGAATCAACGCCGGTTCCGCGGCCTTGCTGACGCCGAGAGGATTGGCGTGATATGTGTTGCGCGCGACGGGATCGCCCACCGGAGCATTGGCACGGGTTGCGGCGACGGGATTGCCCTTCTCATCACGCTGGTACGTGACGGCGAGTTCTTCGGAAGCGCCGAATGCCGCGGGATGGAGGTAGCGGCCCTTGTTCCAGGATTCCTTGTCCTCTTCCACCGGGATGCGGTTGGCATTGGCAAAGTTGTCCTGGCGGACGCCGGTGATGAGCCATGAGACTTCCACATTGGGATAGTTAGTGCGGATGGTGAATTGGTTTTTGTGGACCTTGCGCACCACCTTGGCGAGGGTCCAACCGGCATCTGACTCATCAATGACGGTGAGCTGGTAGCGGAAGTCGCGGTTGAGGGTTTCGAACCACTCAGGGAGCGTGACGGTGGCGTAGCCATCCTGATCGGTGACGATGTTGCCGTTGTAGATGTTCATCATGTCGGGGGATTCGACGAAGGAGTGGGAGAGATATTTGTTCTTGGGATCCAGCGGGTGATCGATCTTGAAGGAGCCGCCACCCTTGGAGAGATTTCCCACCACCTGCACCTTGCCATCGAAGTATCCGGCAAAGCCAGCGCTGTTGCCGGTTTTGCCGAAGATGCCGTAGCCGCTGTGGGCGTGATAGCCGAGCACGCCGACGCCATTGAATGTGGATGACAAGCTGTAGCCGCGTACGCCGGAGGAGAATGCGCCGGGGTTGTTCTCGCTCGCCTGGCCCGTGACGCCTGCCGGGCCGCTGGTGGCGGAGCCTCCGGTGCCGGTAAAATTGTCTCCGAGCACCACGCCTGTGGTGCGGCTGTCGAGCACCGTGAAGTAATTGAGCGGGGTCGATAAGCCGATTCCGACTTTGGTATTGAAGTAGCAACTGCCGCCGAGGAAATAGCCGGAGAGGCCGCTGGTGCTGGAGACAGAGCCATGGACGGCAACTGGATTGCCGATGGCCGACGTTGATTGAGCATACAGCGCCACGCCGGTGGAACTGGATGTTTCCAGATGCCCGCCGTAATTCAGACCGCTGGTCGCGGTAGCGCGAGCTCGAATACCGGAACCCGTCGACGACGCGGATTCGGCCCAGATACCGGCTCCGTTACCGGTGGTGGCAAAGTTGAAACCTTGCAGGGCGCGGCCTGCGGGGTTATTGGTTTCGCCCCAGATGGCTGTGGTGCGTTCGTTGTTTGAAGGCGTACCGATGTAGCTGTGCAAGCCGATGACGCGGCTGGATTGGGCGTTATCCACCACATCGAAGCGCACAGCGGGGTTGGTGAAACCTGGAGTGCCTATGTAGCCATTGCCATTGTTGTAGTACATGAGATTCTGCGCGCCAGTGGGGCCGAGCCACTGGGCGTGCGACAGGGATGAGATGGCAGCAAGACCGATGACACAGGCGGAAAGAACGCGCATGACACACTCCTCTGATCGCGGCGGACGAGTGCCGCGATGCGTGATACAGATTATCACGAGGGGTCGCGCGGTGGGTTGAGACGCAATGTGAAATCAGCATGGCACAAGACCCTCTGCGTAGGCGGGCCTTGTAGGGATGGTTTGAAAGTGACAGTTGATGGAAGTGTGAATTACCTGCCGCCGTGCGCAGCTGGCGTGAGAGGTGCCGTCGCGGCGGAATCAGGGGCCTTGGGGGCGATCGCTGCGGACGCGGCGTGGACTGTGGTGTTGGTCGCAGCGGGCCGAGCGGCGGCAGTTGTGCTGGTAGCGGTGACGGGAGTTGCAACCGAGGTGGGGTATGGCGAAACCGCGTTGCCTTGGGCATCGACCTGATAGGAAACCATCATGTTGCGGGGCTTGCCAAAAACCTCGGGGTGCACGTAGCGACCCCTGTTCCACTTCTCCTTGTCAACTTCGACGGGAATGCGATGGGCGTTGGCGTATTTATCCTGGCGGATGCCCGTGATCTGCCATGACACTTCGACGTTGGGATAGTTGGTGCGGATGGTGAACTGGTTCTTGACCATCTTGCGAACGACCTTGGCAAGGATCCAGCCAGCATCTGATTCGTCGATGACAGTGAGTTGATAGCGGAAGTCGCGATTGAGCGTGTCGAACCATTCGGGAAGATCGATGGTGGCGTACCCCTGTTCATCAGTGGTGGCGATGCCGTTGTAGATATTCATCATGTCGGGAGATTCGACGAAAGAGTGATAGAGATACTTATTCTCTGGATCGAGTGGGTGATCGATGCGGAATGAGCCAGCGCCCTTGGCAAGATTGCCTGTGACGGAAACGTTGCTGTCAAAGACACCGGAATAGCCGCCAGCGTTTCCTGTGCCGCCATACACGCCAAAGCCCGTGCCGCTGTGATAGCCGATGACGCCGACACCATTGGAACCAAGTGCTTGCGAATATCCTCGAACACCGGCGGCATACGCGCCTGGATTGGCGGAAGTGGCTTGGCCCGTCACACCGGCGACACCGTTGGTGATAGATGATGTGTCGACACTTCCGTTGCTGCCCAAGATCAGCGGTCCCGCGTCATTCACGCTGACGGTGAGATAAGACGTCGGATTCTGAGTACCGATGCCGACCTTGCCTTCAAAGTACGACTTACCTCCACTGAAGTATCCGGCGTAGCCATTGGATGTGGTGGCGACTTTGCCCCACACGCCGATGGGTGCGCCAGTCGTGGCGGTGGCGTCTCCATAGACGGCGATGCCGCCGTTGGAGGCGGTGTCGAAGTAACCGGCGACGTTGCTGCCGCTGGTTGAGGTAGCGCGAGCGCGGATGCCGGTGCCTGCGTTTGCGGCAGTTTCAGCCCAGATGCCAGCGCCGCTGCCGGTGGTGGCGAAATTGAACCCTTGCAGGGCGCGGCCGGTGGGGTTGTTGGTTTCGCCCCAGATGGCGGTGGTGCGGACACCATTCTGAGGAGTGCCGATGTAGCTGTGCAGCCCGATGACGCGGCCGGATTGGGCGTTGTCGACGACATCGAAGCGGACGACGGAATTCGTCGAACCAGCTGTGCCGACGTAGGCGTTGCCCGTGGTGTAGGAGATGAGATTCTGCGGTCCGCTGGGTCCGACCCATTGTGCGTTGGCGGCGGAGGCAGCGAGAAGAGCGATGAGCGCGGGTGAAGCGATGAATCGAGACATGAGGATGCTCCATGTGGGGGGCGCGGGTGACGAGAGCCGCGCTGGGGGTGTGATCATAGTTCCGGCGACCAAAACGCCACACGCCCGGAATTCATCCGGGCGTGAGGGAGGAAGGTTGCAGTTTCTGAACAGTTTGATCGTGAAGCGAATCAGACGCCGAGCATGTCCATGGCGTTCTTCTTGATGTCGTCGGCGGTGAGGCCGGTCATCTGGAGCTGCTCATCGATGGTGCGGGAGCTCTTGGGGATGCGGCGGACGTGCATCTGGCGGAGGGTGAAACCATCGCCACTCGTCGTGACCGCATCGGCGACCGCGGACCCAATGCCGCCGCCGTAGTTGTCTTCGACGGTGATGATTCGGCCACCGGATTCGTTGATGACGTCCAGCAGCGCGGCTTCATCAAAGGGGAGGGAGTAGAGATCGACGAGAGTGGCGGAGACGCCGGCCTTGTCGAGCATATCGACGGCCTTGTTGGCCTCGTGCACCATGTAGCCAGCGGCGCAGATGCAGACGTCTTTGCCCTGGGTGAGGACTTCGAAGGAGCCGAGATTGAAGACCTGCTCGGGGGAGTAGATGAACTCGGTATCGGGGCGGAGGGTCCGCATGTAGCAGGCGCCTTCGTATTCGGCCATCACGCCGGTAAGGGCGTACGCGGCGTAGGCGTCGGAGGGTTGCAGAATGTAGCAACCGGGGTTGCCGCGATGATCGCGCATGCTGGCGAAAGAGCGGAACCAGGCGACATCCGGGAGGGACATCTGGCTGGGCCCGTCGGCGGCGAGGGTGATGCCACTGTGACTGCCCACGATCTTCAGATTCGCACCGCTGTTGATGGCCATTTCGATCTGGTCGTAGGCGCGGGTGAGGAACTTGGAGAATGAGGACAGGAAGGGAACCTTGCCACCAGCAGAGAAGCCAGCGGCCATGCTGGCCATGTGCTGCTCGGCGATCTTGCATTCAAAGAAGCGATCGCTGATGGCCGAATCCTTCTTCACCATCTCGGCAAAGGTGGAGTTGGAAACATCGGCATCGAGGACGACAACGTTCTTATTCACTTTGCAGAGGGTGCGAAGCGCGATGCCATAGGCAAAGCGGGTGGCGAGCTTGCCGGACTGGAGTTTGGCCTCCATATCCATGGCGCGCATCACTTCACGCAGGGGCGGAAGTTCGCCCATGGAGAAATCCTGCTCGGGGAGCTCGGCCGGGGGCTGAATCTCAAAGTGATCACCCTGGGCGAGGGAACTGGTGAGGGCAACGCGCTTGTCATCGAGCTCTGAGAGGGCCCGCTTGAGTTGTTCGCCGGTCGGGGGCTTGCCGTGCCAGCCACCACCTTGAATGCTTGCAGAGCCCCAGCCCTTGACGGTCTTGGCGACGATGGCCATCGGCTTGCCGCCACCCTTGCTGTTCAGGTCAGCAAACGCAGCAAAGGCGGCGAGAATCTCTTTGGGGCTGTGGCCGTCGATGGTCTTGACATCAAAACCAGCAGCGACGAGCTTGGCGGACAGGGTTTCGGGGGATTGCTGGCTGCTGACGCGATCGGCCTGGCCGTACTCATTGCAGTTGAAGATGGTGAGGAGATTCTTGAGCTTGCGATCGATGATGTAATCGAGGGCTTCGGCGATCTGCCCTTCGCGGGCTTCGCCGTCGCCGACGATGCAATACACGCGCTTGTCCATCTTGTCCAAGAGGGCGGCTTCGGCGACGCCGGTGGCCACGCTCAACCCCTGACCAAGCGAACCAGTCGCGGCATCAAAGAAGGGGAACCCTTCCATGGGATTGGGGTGACCATCGAGACAGGAGTCCTTGGCGCGCAGAGTCTTGAGATCTTCGACCTTCAACTCGCGGCGTTGATTGCCCTTGCCAAAGACGACGCCGAGCTTTGCCGCGGCGGCGTAAACGGCGGGAACGGCATGCCCTTCAGAAAGAACAAGGCGGTCACTGGTGGGATAGTCGGGGCTTTCGGGGCTCCACCGCATGGTGTGGAACATGAGGATGGTGATGACGTGGCCCAGCGAAGCAGCACTCGTGGGATGTCCCGAACCAGCCGCGGCACACATTTCGAGGGACAGACGATCCAGTTCGATGGCCTGAGCATGGACAGCAGCTTCGAATGACATGAGGTGCTCCGGGGGTCAAAATGGACAAGAACGGGAAGGTGACCCTTGGCCGGAGCAGCGGTATATAGATGATGCGTTTGCTTGGCCGATCCGAGGACATTGCCGCGGCCGCTCACGCGACCAGACCGGGGGTGCCCTGGAACGGCCTGGCGAAGACATTTCTTCAAACCATGCCGCCGGCCAAGATGTGGGTCCGAATATATCGCGTGCCCGGTGACGGGCGAGCGGCAGATTCGGGGAGACCAGCGTAGCTTGGTCCGATCACAGTGGCCGACCCTGTCGGTTCACTTTTTCGATCCTATACCGAAATTTTACCTATCACTTTGCGAACAAATGGTAGAGTGAGACGTATCAGTACCGTGGCAGGCGACGGGGCAATTCGGAGGAAATACCAAACGAGCTATCGCGATATACACTGGCTTGGAATACACAAAAGTTGGATATTGAACGGAGTCTCTTCATGAAGGTCATTTGCGACCGCGCTGCCTTGCTGTCTGCCATCAATGCCGTCGCCCGGGCGGTGCCAAGTCGCTCGCCGCGGCCTCAGTTGCAGTGCATCAAGATCGCGGCAGTCAAACCGGCCAAGGGTGGTGGCGAGCTGGTGGTGAGTGGCACTGACTTGGAAGTGGCTATCCGCCTTTCCATCTCGCAGGTCGAGGTGAATCAGCCGGGAGAGGTGCTGATCCCCTCCGACAAGCTGCGGCAGATTGTCAGCGCTGAGAGCAACGAACCGACGCTGACCCTGGAGGTTGCAGGAGATCACGTCACGATCCGCGGTGCTGATGCGACGTTCAAGTTGAACACCTATCCGGTTGCGGACTTTCCCCCATTGGCCAGCTACGCCGAGACGGTGGCACAGACCTCGGCGGCACCGCGGACGCGTACCAACTTTGGAATTGGCGCTGGTGTGCTGCGGACTCTGGCCGACCGCACCCTGTTTGCGACGGCCAAGGAGCAATCTCGCTACGCCATCAACGGTGTGCTGATGAAGCGCGATGGCAAGAAGCTGACGATGGTGGCGACGGATGGCAAGCGCCTGGCCCTGTGCAATGGTGGGTTGGGCGCAGGATCATCCAAGGATGACAAAGCGGTTTCGGCGATCATTCCCACCAAGGCGCTGCAAATGCTGCGTGACCTGGTGGGCGATATCGAAGAACCGGTGCACGTGGTGCTGACGGATTCGCAGTTGATCTGCGCTTTTGGTGGCGACATGTCTGGCAAAGAGCCGGCGCGGGCGACGCTGACATCCAACCTGGTGGAAGGGACATTCCCTCCTTATGAGGATGTGATCCCCAAGGAGCAGGACCGCCGCGTGACGTTTGATCGCGATGTGCTCAAGTCCGCAGTGGCGCGTGCGTCGCTGTTGACAACTGAAGAATCGCGCGCGGTGCGGATGAAGTTCAGCAACACCGGCAAGCAACTGCACCTTTCCAGCCGCGCTGCGGAAATGGGTGAGGCCGACATCCGCTGTGACATCGCCAAGTTTGAGGGCGACGACATCGAAATCGGCTTCAACCCCAACTACATCGTGGATGCGCTCAAGGTGATCCCCGAGACAGAAGTGATCATTGAACTGAAGGCGGCGAACAAGCCGGGTCTGGTGAAGGCGGGTTCGGACTTTGTGTATGTAGTGATGCCGCTGAATCTGACGTGAGGGCCAGAAGATGTGCCGTTTCGTTCCGTCGAGACATACCGCTCAGAGTTGGAACGAGAGGCGTGATCAGAAGGGCGACCAGCCACCCCGCGCCAATTCCGACGGAGAAGTAGTCCACGCTGTAGCGGTATTGATAGAACATGAACATGCCCTGGTTCCAGTGGGAATCGTCATAGATTGCTACGAAGTGTGCAAGAACAGAGCCGAGAATCGGTAGCACGGTCCACGCGCTTCGCCACACCGACGACCGCCACTTGGCAACGATGCACCAGCCAAGCCACGAAACAACTATTGGCACCACGAATTGTCTGTAACTGACAAAGCTCGCGTCACGCAATGCTAAGGAGTCGGCAACATCCGGTGAGTAGTAACCGTCGATTCTGTAGGCGCATAAGGAAACCACAGTCGGTAAAACGAACGTCGTCGCCGCGTACCATCCGATCGCCATGAGCAAGAGTGAGCTTGCCGCGTCTTTGGCGTTTGGGCCAATGGTTCGCCCGACCTTGCGTTTTTCGACCTTGAGTGTTGCACAAGCGCGGCCACACTCCGGGCAAGTCGGCTTCTCTCCGATTACGACGAGTGAGTACGAACAGTCCGGGCAGGAGTTGACACGAATTGTGTCATCTTCGAGCCGCGGAATCGAAAACAGCAGCACTAGTCCTCGAATCGCAAGCCAGGTCAACACAACGAGAATGACAATTGAGAGCAGAAAGTCCATAAGTGCGTGCGCCTTCAAGCCGTTCAGCTGGCCGCTGCATCTGACGTGCTCACTTTTGACGTGGCTGAGACGGAAAGTGCCGCATCGGGAAACGATGTCGGCGGTCTGTTGACGTATGCAATACCGTCGATGAGCATGCAGATCACCAATGTGCCGATGCTCAGGATCCAGATGGTCGCTGCGGCGGGATTCGCATTCAAATCCCAAAAATACCTGTACCAATCATCCACCCATGCGGTGCTGGACAGTGCATCCAGCGAGGAAACGGTGAGGGCTGCGACGCCGCAGATTGCATAAGCCACGCTCAGACGCCGCTTTCTACTGCGAAGGGAAAGGGCGCACCCGGCAACCCACATCATCGCCATGGACGCAGCCAGATCGACAGACTGCCAGGGATAGAGCCGGGAATCCATGAATTGCTGAATGCGCTGTGCGGCGGACCATCCCTTACTCCAGTACACCACGCTGGTCATGATCGGCGGGAAGGCATAAGCAAAAAACCACCACGAGCCGATACACCATAAGGCGGCGACAGCCCAATGCCACGCAAGCTCGTGTCGAAGTCGCCACTCTGTACGAGAGTGGGTCGTGTAAATTGTGGAATGATGGGTGTTGCACTCAGGGCAGGTCGGTGAAGTGCCAAGCCCTTCAAGAGAGTACTTGCACTTGGAACACTCGGTAAGCAACTTGGCGTCACCGGCAACAACCACAGCGCGGCAGAAAAGCCAGCGGAAGCCAATCAGCAGGACCCATGCGGCCACTCCTCCGGCTGCTAAGACCACGAAGAGGGCGACACACGCATCCATAGCCACGAGTTCCTTCCCGTCACTTGTTCGGAATTGGGATGACCCCGGTTCCGGGAATGTCCGATACCATGTTGACACATGCCCGACCCCGGCACGGCCCCCACTGCCCCCTCCGCAGAGCGTCCACCAGAGACCGACGCATCGCTGTATCTGCATCCGCAGACGCTGGCGCGGCTGGCTTCGTTTGACCTGCGAGCCAAGATGATCGTGGAAGGACTTTCCAGCGGCACGCACCGCTCACCTTTTCAGGGATTCAGCGTCGAGTTTGCCCAGCACCGGCCCTACGTTGCGGGTGATGACACTCGCCACATCGATTGGAAAGTCTTTGGCCGCACCGACAAACTGCAACTCAAGCAGTATCAGCAGGAGACCAATCTCGACCTGATCGTGATGGTGGATGCCAGCGGCTCGATGTTCTATGGCTCGCGCCCTTTTGCAGAGGCCAGCGGCGTGGGCACCAAGACCAGTCTGGATGGACGCACAAGTTGGAGCAAGTATGACCATGCGACGGCGCTTGCCGCGGCGTTGGCGTATATCACACTGCACCAGGGTGATCGCGTGGGTCTGGTGATTCACGCCGATGAGGTGAAGCTGGTCACACGGAGACTGTCGAGCATGTCGGCGTGGCGGCAAGTGGTGGGCGCGCTGTCGACGCACCCGGTGGATACATCGAATCGCAATCGCCCGACAGATCTGGCTCGCGCGCTGGATCAGGCCCTGGCCAAAGTGACCAATCACTGCATCATCGCCATGGTGGGTGATTTCTTCTTTGACCTGGATGTGCTCAAAGCTGGACTGGCGCGGATCCGCCATGCCGGGCACGATCTCATCGCGTTTCAGGTGCTGGACAAGCAGGAGCTGGAATTCAACTTCACCGATACCGCGCCCTTTGAGGGGCTAGAGGGCGAAGCGCGACTGCGAATTGATCCCCGCGCCCTGCGCGAGGGATATCTGGCGAGCATTCGCAAGCACATTCAAGGCGTCGAATCCGCAGTTCGCGGCTTTGGATTCGATTCGATGGTGGTGAATACGCATGACTGGCTGGGGCCGGCGCTGGCCGGGTTTGTGGCCAGGCGCAATGCGCAGCTGCGTCGCGGCAAAACAGGAGGAGGTTCACGATGACGAACCTCTCGATCCTACATGCCGGATTGCTTGTCGCCGGAACGAGCGCTATCGCTCTTCCGATTCTGATTCACATTCTGCTGCGCCGACGACGCACCCCTGTGCAATGGGGCGCGATGCGGTTTGTGTTGGAGGCGTATCAGCAACAACGCAAGCGCACTCGGCTGGAGCAGATCCTGCTGCTTCTGTGCCGCTGTTTGCTGGTGGCGTGCCTGGGCATGGCGATTGCGCGGCCCTTCTGGTCTCAGGCCCCAAGCGCCGCCATCAAAGGCCCGCAAACTCTTGTCCTGCTGATTGATAATGCCGCGGCTTCAGGAGTCAGCCAAGAGAGCGGCACGCGAACTGCATTGGATCAGCATCTGGCGGATGCGGGGCGACTGATTGCGGATCTTGATGCCGCGCGCGGTGATCGCGTAGGAGTGATCACACTGGCCTCTCCAGCCGAAGTGCTTGTATGGCCACCGAGTAGCGACCTGGGAGCGGTGAGCCGAGTGCTGGCGACCATTCGACCGATGGCGAGCGGATGCGACATTTCAGGCGGGTTGGCGCTCGCGCACGAGAGTTCGGCGGAAGCCAAGTCCACGCAGCCGGCAGCACAGAACTGGGCACTCCTCTCTGAATTTCGCTCAGGATCCTTGGATGTGAGCTCGCCACCAGCGATGATGGTGCTGCCGCCGAACGTGAATGTGGTGACTTCCGCGGCGGACCAACGGGCACTTTCCAACGTCACGATTGCGGATGCAACTCTGCTGGAGCCAATCATCATTCTGGGGACGGGTTCATCGCGCGATGAGGAGGTGAACATCGGCGCGGTGCGTGTGCAGCTGCAACGGAGTGGAACTCTCCCGGCAGCAAGCAGCACTGTGCGAGTGTCGTTGAATGAAGCCGGAGCCGCGCCCGGAGAAGTGGTCACGAACACAAACGTGTCATGGGCCGCGGGCTCGCGGCAGATGAACGTGACTGTGCCGGCACCACGGGGCGTGCTCAGCCGCATGCGACAGCCAGTGCTGTCAATGACGATTGATCGCGATGCTTTGGCAACAGATAACGTGTTTGTCCTGCCAATTGTGCCGCGGGAAATGCTCACTGTGGCATGTGTGGCACCAGCGGTGGAATCTCCGCTGGCTTCGCTGGGAACCCGCGGCGGAGTCGAGGGCTTTTCGGCAGCAGACTGGATGTATCTGGCGATTGAACCGGGTGGGATCGACGGCGCCGGAACAGGGATCCGTCGCATCTGGATCGAGCCCGGCGCGTTGGCGACATCGCCACTCTCAGACGTAGATGCCTTGATGATCGCTGCACCGCACGCACTGAATGATGCGGGGTGGAAGTCAGTTGCGTCCTTTCTTGATCGAGGTGGCGTGGCGCTCATCGTTCCTGGAGCACACACACCAGTGCAGATGTGGTCAGAGGCAGTGGCCACGCTGATGGGGTCGCCTTTCTCGATGTCGCGTGAGCCCCGGCAGTGGGATTCGCCCGCGAGCGTGGCGGCTGTTGATCCGCCTGCAAATCGCGCAGACCCTTTGACACTGCTGCGTCCGGAGATGACGGCACTTTTGAGTCCGGTGTCTGTGAGTCGGCAGTTTGTCATTCAACCCGAACCGACGGTGCAGCCATTGCTGACAGCAATCGAGAGGAGATCGGGTGCTGCCGCCGGTCAAGCCGCGCCGCTTCTTGTATCGCTTGATCGCATCGGCGCAGCGCGTGGCAGGGTGTATCTCTTTGCAGCGGCCACTACGCCCGAGTGGACAGACCTACCCACCAGGCCGGTTTTCGTGCCGCTGATTCAGGAGCTGCTGAGACAAGGGCTAGGTTCATCAAGCACCCCCTTGGTGCAACGTGCGGGAACTGCACTGATGGCACCTCCTGGCGCGATGACGCTGACATCGTTGACAGTGCCGGGGCGAACTTTGGCAGTATCGCCCCGGGGAGCAACACTGGACGCCGTGCGCGAACGCGACGTGTTCAACGTTGTCGATCAACGTGGCCTGGGTGTAGGCATACTGGCCAGCGCGGTGGATACCGCGGCGGCCAATCTGGACGTGCAGGATGATGCGGCTGTGCGCCGAGCCATCACCTCCATGACGGGCTTGAACGATTCTCCACAGCGCTTGAGCACGCTCGGTCACCTGGGTAGGACGGTCGCATCCGTTCCCGATGAAAGCGCGACGGCGCAGGCCCGCAGCGATGCGGATCGTGCAAGCGCAAACGCCTCGCGGATGAGCATGTGGCTCTTTGCGCTTGCGGCGGTGCTGGGCGTGATGGACCTGCTCCTGGGTCGGTGGTTCAGCCATGCCAGTGTGAAGCACACCAAGTCGGCTCTGGATTCGCGCATGGTGATTGATCGTGGCGATGAGAGTCAGGAGCGTGCCGCATGAGCGCCGCGGCAGCAGGTGCATCGAGCTGGTGGTCGGGCCTCTTGGGCCTGCGGGGCTTTGAATTTGGCGACCCAGGTGTGCGTTTTGAGTTTGCGCTGCCGATTCCTTCCTGGATGTGGGCGATCATCGTCATCGCTGCTTTTGTCGTGAGCTTCTGGTCTTATTGGCACTTGTCCGGCTCGCGCGTGCCGCGATACCTGTTGGCGACGCTGCGCGGCATGACGCTTGTCCTGGTGATGCTGCTGTTGTCAGGACCACGACTGGTGAAGCAGGAAGACCGTACCGAGCCCGATGTGGTTGCGATGTTAGTTGATCGATCAGCATCTCTTGCAGTTGCCGATGTGGCGATGCCGGACGGCAAGGTGATATCGCGCGAGACACAGCTGCGTGAAGGATTGCAGGGCTCGGCGACGGCACTGCGGCAGATGAGTCAGGATCGGCGCGTGCTGTGGCTGGGTTTCGGCGATGCGGTGACCGATCTGCCTGTGACTCGCGATGGGACAGGCGTGGTGGGGCTGAGCGATCCTGCCGCGATGCGTAGTGATATTGGTCCGGCCATAGAGGCGGCTCTGAAGCGTGTCGCCGCGCGCCCGACTGCCGGCATCGTCTTGTTCTCAGACGGTCGCGCCAGTGCGCCGATTGACCCCGCCTTGGTGCGAAAGTTGCAGGCAGAGAAGATCGCCATCTTTGCCATCCCCTTGGGAAGCGAAAGAGAACTGGACGATCTGGCGATTTCGCGTGTGCAGGCACCGACTCTGGCATTTGCCGGTGACCTGGTTCCGGTGACCGTTGAAGTGTCGCGTCGCGGTGGCGTGACGACCGGCGCACGCATCAAAGCGGAGCTCGTCAACGACCAGGGCACGGTCATGGATACGCAGACGGTCATACTGGATCCGGGTGCCAGTGGTGAAGTGACCTTGACTGCGCGGCCGGATAAGGCCACGCGTGAGAATTGGACGGTTCGGCTCA
This sequence comes from uncultured Phycisphaeraceae bacterium, assembly GCA_964441555.1. GTDB lineage: Bacteria > Planctomycetota > Phycisphaerae > Phycisphaerales > UBA1924 > F1-120-MAGs238. The sequence continues at coordinate 14,012 of CAYTYD010000006.1, forward strand.
GCAGCGATCTCGCGGAACTTTCGACGAGCAACAACGCCCAGAGCGTGAGCGTTGAAGTTTCCGACCAACCGATCCGAGTCCTGTATGTGGAAGGAACTCCCCGCTGGGAGTATCGCTACCTCAAGAATCTCCTGCTGCGAGAAGCATCGATCCGTTCATCGGTATTGATACTCGCTCCGGATCGACGGTTCATTCAGGAAGGGTCTGATCCGCTGATGGCCCTGCCGCAGAACCAGGAAGATTGGAACAAGTACGACGTGGTCATCATGGGTGATGTGCGCCCGGAATTGATTTCAGCAGCGCAGCAGGATCAATTGCGAGATCTCATCTCTCGTCGCGGCAGCGGTATCCTGTGGATCGCCGGCCCGAACTCCACACCACAGCGCTGGCGCACCACACCCCTGACGGATGTGCTGCCGTTTAGCTCCGGCAGTGCAGATTCGGAGTCGCAGGCGTTGCCCTTGCGGGTGTGGCTGGAGCCGGTGACATTGAAACGCGAAGCAGCCGCACAGCGGCTCGGCGTTCTGGCCCTGGATGATCCGCCATCAACGTCATGGCCGGATTCGGTGGCCAATCCCGCCAGTGGCTGGTCGCAATTGAAGTGGATGCAGCGCATCGATCGCGGCTCATTGAAACCAACGGCAGAGGTGCTCGCTTCAGCTTGGCCCGCCTCCGGAGCCGCAGACCCTTCGCCCGCGCTCATCACCATGAGGTATGGCGCAGGACGCTCGATGTACTTTGCCAGCGATGAAACCTGGCGCTGGCGATACGGGCGGGGCGAGACATTGCAGGAGCGATTCTGGCTTCCCTTAGTCCGCCTGCTGGCGAGAGATTCTCTGGGTCGGCTCGGTAAGCCCGCTTTGCTCGAAGCATCTCCAACCCAGGTAGCAGTCGGCCAACCAGCGCGAGTGACGTTGCGCATTCTCGATCAGGCTCTTGCCGATCGTGCGCCGCGATCAATTCCTATTCGGATCCGCAATTCCTCGCTCACCGGCGCAACGCGTGAGCAGGCCGACATCATTCTGGATGTCACTCGCGAAAAAGGGCAGAGTGGCAACGTGGCAACGTGGTCTGTGTTGTGGCCAGCGTCCGCGCCGGGAACGCATGTGATCGTGCCGCGATCGCCAGTGCTGGATGGATTGGATCTGAGCGCATCAGTGGAAGTAGTCGCCGATGCGGATGAACTCCGCCGACCTCAGGCCGATCATGCCTTGCTTGCCGAGCTTGCCAAAGACACCGGCGGCGCGATGGTCAACGTGAGCGATCTCTCCACCCTTCCTGCCGCTCTTCCCAATCGTTCAGTGCGGCTGCTTGGTCCCGCAGAAATCCAGACTCTTTGGGATACGCCCCTTTCGCTCACTCTTCTGCTCATTCTGCTGACCTTGGAATGGGCAGGCCGGAGACTGGTGAAACTGAGCTAATGTTTTCGGACCGTGCCGAGTGCCAGATACCCGACCTGGACACATCACTCTTGACGGCAAATGAACAATCCCGCTTGCAACCACCAGTACACTGCGTCGGTATCGGGTTCGCGTGCAAGGGGAGACCATGAAGCATGTGGGAAGTATCGTCGGGTTTGTCGCGGCCCTAACCGCCGCGACCGCGTGCGGCCAAACGGCCTCGCTGGTTGCCGATATTCGCACCACACCATTAACCGGCACGTCAATCAGCTCTTCACCACGCCCCGCTGCGTTGCAGTGTGGCGATCATCTGTACTTTGTTGCCACTGACCCCACGCACGGCTGGGAACTTTGGCGCACCGATGGCACGAACAGCGGCACCGAACTCGCCATGGATGTGTCGCCGGGACCGACTTCCGGTTGCGATCCCTACAACGCCGGATCGCAGATGCCAAATCCTATTTTGGCCGGGCCAAACGGCTCGGTTATGTTTTTCGCCACCATCGACGGCGCCAACTCGCTGTGGCGAGTGTTTCCAGATGGGCTCGTGCGGCAGGTGTATCCGGGTTCGGCATCCGATACAACCCTGTTCACGTTGAACAACCAGGGAGCCAATCCAGCACCAATACTTGTGGGTGACACGGTGTACTTTGCCGCGATGACCACGAGCGGCACGACCTCTCTTGGTCAAACGCTGTGGGCCAGCGATGGAACTGCATCTGGCACCCGGATGGTGTTTGACCCTACACCAACAACCGTGAACGCGGTCGGGGCGATGGCGGCTCTTGGAAACCGCCTGATCTTTGCGTGCAATGGCTTGTCTGGGACTGGCGTGGAACTGTGGTCGAGCGACGGAACGTCTGTCGGGACAACTCTTCTGAAAGACATCAACCCCGCTCTGGGAATGTCATCCAGCCCGCACTCTTTTGCGGAGTGGAACGGGCACCTCTACTTCTTTGCATACCCGGTCAGTTCCAGCCAATCACGCTTCTTTCGCACCGATGGAACCGAAGCAGGAACTGTGCAGTTGTCGGCGACTGCCCTGGGAAACAACCAGCCCGCACCCGGCAACGAGCAGACCCTCGCGACGAATGAAGGTGTGTATTTCATCAATTCAACTGGCGCGGTGTGCCGCTGGGATGGCACAGCACCAGACCCCGTGACAACTGGTGCTCCGGCAACGCCGAATTCCACTGTGCGGGTGTTGGCGACTGCGGACAATCTGGTGTATTCAATCGGCAACCAGCGTCTGTACAAGCGCGAGGCCAACGGCTCGATCACGACCCTGTCATCCGGGTCGGCATTTGCGGTCGCAGACCTTTTCCCAGTTGAAGCGGGTCCGACATGGCCGGCGCGGATGTATTTCAACGGCGGAACCAGCGTGACAAATTCCGAGCCATGGGTGACCGATGGCACACCGGGCGGCACGATCGCCCTGAAAGATGTGTATCCAGGCACCCAATCGTCATTCCCACGCTGGATCGGTTCAATTGCTGGAAAGGCCGTTGCCTCTGCGACCGATGGATCCATCCCCAATGGCACAGGCACAGAGCCGTGGATCACGAATGCCACGCCCGTCGGAACCACGCTTTTGAAAGACATCGCCACCCAGCCATCCAACGGCTTCCCGACCGATTTCTTTGCCTTCGATGGTTCACTCTTCTTCGATGCCCTCACCGACACGTTTGGTAATGAGCGGCATCGGCTGACTTTGCCAAACACCGCCACCATGTGCGAAGAGACCATGAGTGGCACGCAGGCATGGTCTCGAGATGAACCCACTGTCGCTGGCGAGAATGTCTTCAGCCGCGCGAGCATCAATAACACCATCTCAGTGCGTGTTTCACCCACCGGCGAGGGAATCGGAACCGAGTTGGTCAATGTGACCGGCAGCACAACCTACAACGGGCGGCTGTATGCCGACGGCAACCTCTGCTACTTCCAGTTCCGCGCCGCGGGCGCGACCACCGATGATTACTCCGTGCCGTGGCGCTCCGATGGCTCAGCCGAGGGGACATTCCCGCTCGCGACGACAACCTTCGGACAGCCATCAAATGTCTACGGCTGGACGCAGTATCAGGGCGAGACGTATTTCCTGGCCAAGTATTTCACAGGTTCGACTGACACCGGCTATGCGCTGTACGCAACCAGCGGAGAAATCGGCAGCACACGCCAGATTCCCGGGGTTGGTGGTGGCGGCACGCCTATCACCTCCACGCTTCGCTTACTCACAGCCAACGGCAAGCTTTTCTACAACGCCTTTTCCACTGCCGCTCAGACGCAGCTATGGGTCTACGACCACGCTGCCTCAACCTTTGGACGAGTCCGCCCCACTTCAATCTCCGTTGGTTCGCAGCTCTATTGCAGCACCCCTGCCGTGCTGAACGATCGCGTGATCTGGGGCGCGGATATCGATCAATCCCAGGACGGCGAGCTCTGGACCACGGACGGCACGGAAAGCGGCACGACTCGCATCAAAGACATCTTCCCCGGACTGAAGGGCTCGTACCCCGCCGGGATGACGGCGGGTCCATCCGCATTCGGAACTCGCATCTACTTTGCCGCCAACGACGGCAACACAGGCCGCGAGTTGTGGATCACGGATGGAACTGCGGATGGCACCATGCGAGTCAAAGACATTCATCCTGGCATCGCTGGTTCTTACCCGCAGAGCTTTACCGCTATGGGCGAATTCATGTACTTCCTCGCCTCAGACGGTGCTCATGGCTTGGAATGGTGGGCGACAGACGGAACTGAAAGCGGCACGCACCTGGTCGCTGACATCTATCCGGGAGCGGCGACCAGCACCTACCTGCTCGCCGGGGCGAGCTATCTCCCCAGGGTCTTCGATGACAAACTTTTCTTTGCCGCCGAATCGCCCGGCATCGGGCGCGAATTGTGGATGATCGCTCCTGATGGCGGTGTGTGCGGGCCCGATTTCAATGCCGACACCGTGCTTGATCTTTTCGACTACCTCGACTTTGTCGCGGCATTCGCCTCGAGCGACCCCATCTCAGATTTCAATGCCGACACCGTTGTGGATTTCTTCGACTACCTCGACTTCGTCGCGGCATTCGCCGCAGGATGCTGATTCAGCTCGTGACCCATTTGACATCCGGTGTATGCTGCCAGCCGTTGTGGAAGTCAATCAGACGGAGGATTTTCATGCTCAAGACTCAGTGGCTCGGCGTCGCAGCTCTTCTGTGTGCAGCAAGCGGTGCGATGGCCCAAGATGGACTGATCGTCGGCTTTGACGACACGGTCAGCGGTTCGACTATTGCCTGGATTCGCAGTGGCAGTGATTGGCAACCTCTCTTTCAGTACGACTCGCAATCCGCTGATGTATGGGGCTTGGCGACTGATCCAAACACGTGTACGTTGTACGTCGCCAGCGGCACGGTGCTCTTCAAATTGAATCCTGGTGGGCCATTAACCTTGGTTTCCAATATCACGCTGGATGGAGTCAACATCTCCGTGGTGAGTCTGGCGTGGCACGATGGTCGCCTCATCGCCACACGTAACGTGACCGACGAGGGTTTCTACAGCATCGATGCCACCACCGGCGTGGCGACTCGCTTGTGGACGCAAACGGTTGGAGGATTTCCGACTTCGTGGGACTTTGGTGGCATTGACAGCGATGGCACCACGCTCTACGGCGTGACCGATACCGCACCGACCGGAGCGATTCGCGGGCTGTATTCGGTGGATCTTTCTGGCCAGGTTCTGACACCCATCGTCGCGACGCCCAACTTTGCAGGAAATACCGGCACCACACCTGATGTCGACGGGTTGGCAATCGGCGGCGGCAAGGCGTTCTTCATCCCCGATCAGCCCGGCGACATCGCCGTCTTTGATCTGGCCTCCGGTGTCTTTGACGCACCAATTGTCAATCCCTTCCCAACCTCGGAAGTGTTCTCGGCGGGCGCGTGGGCACCGTGCTTCCTTGGCACATCCTGCGATGCTGATTTCAACGGCGACACCATCGTGGATTTCTTCGACTATCTCGATTTTGTTGCCGCGTTTGCCGCCAACGACCCGGCATCCGATTTCAATGCCGACACCGTCGTGGATTTCTTTGACTACCTCGACTTCGTCGCGGCATTCGCCGCGGGATGCTGATTGATCCTGAAATGAGCGCACTGCATGGAGAGACACCGCGGACCCGAAATCAACTCGGGTCCGCGTGTGTTTTTGCATCTAATCAATGTTCAACGACGCATCTCTTTCAACACCGCTTCGCGCTGCTCCGGAGTCAGCACCTCCATCACCTTGCGAATTGCGGCACCACGCTCCGCCTCACTCGGTGTACCCGTCGCCGCCTTGCTTCCCATCTCTCTGAAAATAGCCCGAATCTTGGCTTCCTGTTCGGGCGTTGCATTCGCCGCTTTCAAAATCGCATCCGCGCGATCCTTACGCTCATCCACCACCGCGCGCAGCGATCGACCAATCTCACGCAGAGTCTGATTCATTTCCATGCGTTGTGCGGCAAGCTCTCCACGCGCTCCGCCCATTCCTGCACCTGCGCCCCCACCCCCACCACCTTCGCCGCCTCCATTGCCGCCAACACCACGGGCGGGACGATTCCGTCCGGGTTCTCCGCCCCTCTGACCGGGTTCGCCCATGGGTGCATCAGCCGGAGGACCACCACCCGCGCCCGGTCGGCCCATGCCTCGCTCAGCTCGCTGGGCTTCCATCGCTGCAGAGTTGTACTCCGTCACCAAACGCCTGAGCTCTGTGGCGTTTACCGCGCTCAGGTCTTTGCTCAACCGATCCAACAAAGGGGGTTCGAGCAGTTCCTTGGCCTTTTCGCGAAAGGTCTGCATCTTCTCCATCATGCCGCGACGTTCCTCGCGCGCCTTCTCTCTGTCGCCGCCCTCACCCCCACCACCTAGTCCCGCCTGCCGCAGGTTCTGCAATTCGAGAAAGAGTGAGTAGTTCTCCTTGAGCACCTTGGCGACCATCGCCTCACGCTCCTGCAAGATCTTGTCGGTCGCCGCTTTCTCTGCATCGCTGAGCTTCAGCAGCTTCAATCCAGCCACTTCGGAACGCACTTCCAGCATCTTCAGTTTGCCGTCAAAATCCTTCTCAATCAAAGTCGGCGATCCCACTGACGCCTCGCCCACCTTGGGCCCGCCAAGCACCGCCGGGTCATCCCCCGCGAATGCTGGTCCACATGCCACACCCGCCAAGACCACAAGCATCACACAGGGGCGATTCGACATAAAACCGGTCATCGTGCACCTCACAAGTTGGGCGGACCACTATGCCCCGCCACATATTGAACGCATCGCCTCGCGCGGCATTGCCAGCCAACGAACGTCTTCGTGTGGTTATCCGGTGTTCGCGATATCCTTCACCCATGCTCGATCTTCTCTTCTCTGGCGACGCGGCATGGTTCACGATTCCCGCCCTTCTGGGCACCGGGGTCTTTCTCATCAAGCTCGTTCTCATGCTCTCTGGAGGGTCAGACGATCTGGATGTTGGGGGCGATGCCAGTGCTGGCCATGCGGGTCACGACTTCCATGATGGGCACGGTCACGGCAGTGGCCTGATGGCCATCGCCAGCATTCAGGGCGCATCCGCTTTCCTTATGGGATTCGGATGGGCCGGCCTCGGCGCCCTTCAGGGCATGAATCTGGGCCTCTTTCCCTCCTTGGGCATCGGCGTACTTGGAGGCGTGGCCATGGGTGGCATCTTCGTCGCCCTCCTTTCCACCACCCGCAAGCTCTCCAGCAGCGGCAACGTCAATTTTGCAGAAGCCAAGGGCGCGATCGGCGAGGTGTATGCCACCGTCCCCGCCAATGGACAGGGGCGCGGCCAGGTCAAGATTGTCGTTTCCGGCCGCCAACGCATTCTGCAGGCGGTGTCGGTTGGTGAATCCATCGCGACCGGAATCACAATAAGGGTGGTAGAGGTTCGCCCTGACAACTCCGTGGTTGTCACACCAGCGAACGCATAAGCCGCGGATTCGAGTACACTCGGCCCTCGGTTATTGGGACATGAAACGCCGCCGCTGGTGGCAAGGGGAGATGCCATGCTCACGCTGGGGCTCACGCCGGGAATGTGGTCAGCAATGATCGGTATGCAAGCGCTTTCCGCTAAGCCATCCGGCTCGGCACTGTGGTTTATCGGACTTATTGCCGCCGCCCTACTCCTCTTCCTCTTCTTCAGCATCCTCATTGTGAGACAGTACAAACGCTGCCCCAGTAACCGCATTCTCGTGGTCTATGGCCGAGTAGGAAAGGACAAGTCCAGCAAGTGCATGCACGGTGGCGGCACATTCGTCCTCCCCTTGGTGCAGGATTACGCCTACCTCTCCCTTGAACCGATTGTGATCGAGGTGCCCTTGGAAGGCGCCCTCTCACTCAACAACATTCGCGTGAATGCGCCTGCAACCTTTACGGTGGGTGTGTCGACCGACCCCATCATCATGCAGAACGCTGCGGAGCGACTCCTGAATCTGAACATTCAGGTGATCCGCGAGCAGGCCCAGGACATCATCCTCGGTCAGCTTCGCCTGGTGATTGCGACCATGTCGATCGAAGAGATCAACAAGGACCGCGAAAAGTTCATGGATCTGATCAATAAAAACGTTGCCGAGGAAATCAACAAGATCGGGCTGGAACTGATCAACGTCAACATCCGCGACATCACCGACGAGTCCGGGTACATCCAGGCCATCGGTCGCCGCGCCGCGGCAGATGCGATCAACCGCGCCAAAGTCGAAGTGGCTGAAGCCGAGCGCGAAGGCGCCACCGGCGAAGCCGCCGCCGTGCGCGAAAAGGAAGTCCGGGTGTCCGCCGAGCGTGCCAGCGGTGCCGAAGGTCAGAAACTCGCCGAGCAGAAGCAGCGCGTGGCGATTGCCGCGCTGGAAGCGACGGCCGTGCAGGGCGAAGCGCAGGCCCAGCGCGATCGCGAGATCACACTGGCCCAGCGCACCGCCGAAACACTGGTCGCGCAGAAGCAAGCTGAGCAGGAAAAGCGCGTCCGAGTCGCCGAAGCCGAAGCACAAGCCGTGCTGGGTGAGAACACCGCAAAGCAACGCGTCGTGCAATCGCAGGCCGAACTGGCCGAAGCACAGGCCGAGGGTCGCCGTCGCGCGGAGATCGCTGCCGCCAAAGCCAGCGAGGCCGTTTTGCAAGCCCAGCGCGAACAGGAAGTGGCCCGCCTCTCCAAGGAAGAGATCGCGCCGCAACAGATTGAGAAGCAGCGCATCGAGATCGCTGCCGAAGCTGAGGCCGAGCGTCGCCGCCGCGAAGCTCGAGGCGAGGCCGATGCGATCTTGGCCAAGTACGAAGCCGAGGCCAAAGGTGTGCAGATGGTGATGGAGGCCAAGGCCGAGGGTTATCGCAAGCTCATTCAAGCCGCGGGAAGCGATCCTGCAGTGGGACCCACGCTGCTGCTCATCGAGCAGTTGCCCAAGCTCGTCGAGCAGCAGGTCAAGGCCGTGCAAGGCCTGAAAATCGACAAGATCACGGTGTGGGATCAGGGAACCAATGCTGGCACAGGCCGCAACGCCACCGCTGACTTTGTCTCGGGCATCGTCGGCGTACTTCCCAAGCTGCATGAGCTTGCTGCGCAGGCGGGCATCGAACTGCCTCCTGCACTCGGCAAGTTGAATACGACCGAAGCGTCTGCGCCCGGTGGCAAAGGTCACGGTCAAACCGATTCAGCGTCAGGTGGCGGTTCACACCCTCCGCCGCTGCCCAAGAAATGAATGGGAAGATCTGTTCAGCAGCCCTCTGAGAATGCTGCGACAAAGTCGAGGTAGTCAAAGAAGTCGATGGTCTCGTCGCCATTGAAATCGGCGGCGGGATCATTCGTGCTGAATGCGGCAACAAAGTCCAGATAATCAAAGAAGTCCAGAGTCGCGTCGCAGTTGAAGTTTCCGGGGCAGATGCGCATGTTCGCGGCACGCGATGTAACGCTTCCGCAGGCCGTGCTGACAACGCAGCGCACTTGCAGAGGTGTCGTGCGGAGGGTCGCGCTGAATTGGATGTCACTACCTGACGGATCGATGGAGAGTTGTGAAGCACTCACACCGCTGGCATCGAACAGCGGGCCATTGATGCCGCTGTTGGTGCCGCTGGTGACTGCGGTCCATGTTGGTTGTTCACTTGGATGTGACCATTGCCAGGCGTAGGCAAATGGGCCGTTCCCACCGGCGACCGTGCTGATCTGCGCTGGCCCAGTCAGGCATGTTGCCAGATCCTGCGGCTCTCCACTGATGAACGGCGTGGGCGTGATGTATCGGGCAAAGCGATTGACCGAATAGGCCCCGGCAGTGAGAAACTCGCCGCCAGCATCAAGCTCGCCATTGGGCATGACGGCCAGAGCGCGCGTCATGGCACTCACACCAGGACCAAGAGCGCTCCAAACCGAGCCATTCCAACGGGCGACGGAATTGGCTGGAACCACGCCGGCTATGTTGAAGAACCCACCAGCAACGACGTCACCGTTTGGCATGATCTGCAGAGCGTAGAGGTCGCCGCCGATTCCGCCGCCCAGTGCGCTCCACGTAGAGGTTGTTGGGGACCATCGTGCAATATGGTTCGCCGAAGCGCCGCCAGCAGTGGTGAAGAGTCCTGCCGCGATGATGTCGCCGGAATTCATCCGCGAGAGCGCGTACACCTGAAAATTGGTGCCAGCTCCCATCGCATTCCATGAAGAGCCATCCCACCGAGCGATCTTGCTCGCCGCGCCGCCGCCTGCGGAAGTGAAGTTTCCGCCAGCGTAGATGTCACCGTTTGCACCTTCGGTGATGGCGTACACAAAGTTATTCATGCCACTGCCGAGTGCAGACCAAGTCGCACCGTTCCACTTGGCGATGTAGTTGGCGGAAGCCCCACCCGCGGTGGTGAAGGTGCCTCCGGCGAGTAGTTCACCATTGCTGCGTGTGTGCAAGGCATAGACGCCGAAGCCGCCGAGCCCCGAACCGAGAGCGGACCACGTGGTGCCGTTCCATTTTGCGATGTAGGGAATCGGGTTTCCACCTGCGGTGGTGAACTGGCCTCCGGCGACGAGTTCTCCGGTTGGCAGTGTCGTCAGCGCATACACCACATTGTTCACGCCAGCGCCCAATGCGCTCCAGGTTTGTGTGGCGGGGTCGTATAGCGCGACACGATTGGCTGAAACCCCACCAACGCTCGTGAATGCGCCGCCAACCACCAATCGTGTTGGGAGCGGTCCTGCGCCATCGCTATCCCAAGTGGTGAGAGCGTACACCACACCACTGGCACCTGCTGGTGTACCGCTGGGGAGCCATTCACCGACGCACTGCGCGGAGGCGTTCGAACACAGACCGGCAAAGGCAGATATCGCAGCACAACTCCACTTCATTTCAAACACTCCACGAAGTCATAATTCAGCCGCACTTTCGGCGGGGGCGATAGTCTAAACGATGAGAGGCGGTCAGAACCCCGCGGCAAGCGTTTCGGCGTGCGCAGGCATGAATTTGGGGTTGTCTTGGGGACGTGTCGTCCACAATTGTGAACTTGGGTAATCTGCGTACTGCACCAAACCGCCATTCAACTCATCTTACTTCGACGAACTCACGTGCTCCATCTCCACCAGCATTGCGTGCTTCATCCCTGATGCAATTCCCATGCACATCGCGGCAATCCACCCACGCCATCCATCCCGCCACGCGCTCTTGATGATGAGTTGCTTTGCAAAGGCCCCTACTGCCGAAGTGACCATGCGCCACGGTGTTGAACGAACGCCGTTCGCGTAGAGACCCTCCGCGCTGGTGCGCGAGTGCCGCACTTGGCGGGATAGGAAATCGGCAACGCTCTCCATCGAGTCATGCCGCAGCACGGCCTCGCGATTCAGACCTGCCACCTGACCCATGCCGGGCATCACTTCGAGCTTGTCGTGTGGATCGACACCGCCCCAGCGGGCCACGCCGCGGCTTACCAGCCGCAAGCGCCACTCCGGCTGCCACGCGTGCTTCAACCACGCACCCGCATACCACATGCGGCGATTCACACGATAACCCACCACGCCGGGTTCGGGGCGCGTCACGCCGCGGCGGATTTCATCAATCAGCCACGGCTCCAGCGATTCATCCGAATCGATGCAGAAGGTCCACTGCGAACGAGACGATTCCAGGGCGAGTTGCTTGGTCTTGATGTATCCCTGCCACACCGTGGGGACGACGCGGCAGCCATGTGTGTTCAGAATCTCCAGCGTTCCATCCGTCGATCCGTTGTCCAATGCAATCACCTCGCCACCCAATTCCTTGGCCAGCGGCGCGATGCTGGCGATGGTGCGGTCAATGGTTTTGGCGTTGTTCTTGCAGACCAGAACAAAGGAGAGGGTGCCAACGATCTGCGCGTCTGAGTGCGACTGGGTAGAGGCGGTTGCGATGGAGGGATGATCGGACATGTACCGCATCGTACGCGGAAAGCCCCGTGTTCTCGGGCCTTGCCAGACCATGTAAACTCATTGCGAACTGTGTCCGGCGATGCTGCGATGCAGGGTTTTCCACTTCAATTCTGAGGGTCGCTATGGCTTGTGTTCACTCTCGTCGCGTGTCCGGTCTCATCCTTGCCGCAGGAGCTGCATCGACCCTGCTCGCGATGGTGCCAGCGGCGTTGGCCCAGACATGGAACGGTGCCTCAGCGACCACAAACAATTTCAACGATGGCACCAACTGGGTCGGTGGCATCGCGCCGGTGAACAACGGAACGGCCAACCTGATCTTCGGCGGAGTGACGCGGCTATCGCCTGTGGTGAATGTCGTCTATGACGTCAACGGCATCACATTCAACAACACCGCGGGCGCTTTCAGCATCGGTGGAGGGTTGTCGCTGTCCGTTCGCAGCGGCGGAATCACAAACAACGACTTCACCTCGCAGACATTCACTTGCCCTGTCGTCGTCAACGCCTTTCAGAATTGGTCGCCCGCGTCTGGCGGGCTGACCTTTTCAGGCAGCATCACTCTGAATGCCCCGCTGACGTTGAATGTTCCTACTAATTCCGTCACACTGACCAATGCCACAATCCTGGGTTCTGGTTCACTCACCAAATCCGGCAACAGTTCGGCGACCATCGGGAATAGTTCCTACTCCGGCCCCACAGTGGTGACTGGTGGAACGCTCTTTTCAGGTGGGGCAAACTTCCTGTCGGATTCCAGTCATGTGCAATTGACCGGCACGGGCACTCTCTCGCTGCAGAATAACAGCGACACGATTCCCTCCCTGACCAGCAACACCGGCACGATCGTGGATATCGGCAGTGGCACGCTCACCCTTGCCGCCAATGACAGCAACACCTACACGCACGGCGGCATCATTCAAGGCACCGGCAACGTGATCAAGACGGGAAGTCACACCGCGATCTTTGCTGCCTCCAACACATACACCGGCACGACCACGGTAAGCAACGGCACGCTGCGCATATCGGGCAGCGAGCGCCTCGCGAACACTTCCAGTCTGACAATCGCCGGCGGTGTGGTTGAGCTCTCGGGCGCGACCGAGACCGTGAACTCCGTCTCGATGACCGCAGGCTCACTTGGAGAAATAGGCAATCCCGGCGGCACACTGGCCGCCAGTTCGTTCGGGTTGCAGGCAGGCACCATCTACACCAACCTTTCCGGTTCGATGACTCTGACCAAGACAGGCAGCGGCACGGGCACACTCAGCAGCAGCGGCAACTCCTTCGGAGGTGGCGTGAACGTCAGCGGTGGCACGCTGGTCACCAACGCCCCCGATGCCATTCCGGATTTTGCGACGGTCAACATCGGCGGCTCCGGCACCTGGCAACTCAGTGCCGTACCAGAGACGGTGTCATCCATCACGGGCTCTGGCAGTATCCTGCTGACCAATTCAACGCTCACGCTCGGTGCCAGTAACGGATCTCCGACCTTTACCGGGGTGATCAGTGACAACGTTTCAGCCAGCAACGTGACCAAGATCGGCACTGGCACATGGTTCGTCTACGGCAACAACACCTATCGAGGTACGACTACTCTCAATGCCGGATCGATTTACCTGGTCACTCCGGAGCGGCTGGCGGACAACAGCAGCGTCGTCGTCAATGCCGGAACCTTCAGCGTTGAGGATGAAACGGTCAATCAATTCACCATCAATGGCGGCGCCGTCACACAGAACTCCAGTGGTGGACAGCTTCGCGCAAGCGTGATAAACCTCAACGCCGGAATTGTGGATCTGCCACTTGTCGGTGACATCGGATCCAAGGGCACCACTGGCACGGTCTATCTCAATCAGCCCAACACATTCCAGCTTTTCTTTATTGACAATGGAGTGCTTGAGATCTATGCCGATGCCGCACTTGGCGCCGTCGGCAGCGCAGTCACCTGCAACGGCGGCTCGCTACGGATCGTCACCCCAATGACGCTCAACCGACCCATGATCACCGGCGGCGGCATGACCCTGGATTGCCAAGCCGACGTGGTGTTGCGCGACTATCGCCAGAATTCAACCAACTCGGGCCACGGTTTGATCAAGAATGGTCCGGGAACACTGACCCTCAATTGCACCACCGCGTACACAGGATTCATGACCATCAACACTGGCTCGGTCCGCATTGACGCTGCGTCTTCAGTGCCGATCAACGGTCTTACCACTTTCGCTGGATCGATTCTCGATATTGATGGTGGACTGGTTCGCATCCTTGGTTCCGGTTCCATCGCCGGCTCCACCGTGCTGTCTGATGGCGGACGACTCTCCGGCGGTGCGTTAACCAACAGTGGCATCCTTGAGGGCAGCGGCACCGTGTCCACGACCCTGACCAACGCCGCGGCTGGCGACATCCGCATCGGGGCCGGACAATCCATCGATTTCACATCCGCGACGGCCACATCAAACTCCGGCCTGATTGATGTCATCGGTGGTTCGGCTGAGTTTACCGCGCGCGTGAACAACCAGGCCTCCACCGGGCTCATCTTTGCTCGCAATGCCGATCTGCGCTTCAACGGCGGATTGACCAACTTTGGTGGCATGGCCATCTCCTTCGGCACCACGGATGTCTTCGGTGATGTTGATAACCGCAGTGGAGCCACGATCACTGTCTCTGGCGCTGGAAATGCCACCTTCATTGATGATGTCATCAACAACGGATCGCTTCGCACCAGTAGCGGCGGCAACTCCGTCTTCCTTGGCAGCGTCTCCGGCTCTGGCACCTTCCCCGGCACCGGCACGGTCTATCTCGAAGGAGACCTTCGTCCCGGCAACAGCCCGGGCCTGATGAATTTCGGCGGTGATGTTGTGCTCGGCACCTTCTGTTCCACAGTTCAGGAGATCGCGGGCACTGATCCTTCACAATTCGATCGCATTCAAGTTGGTCAGCAGATCGAGGTGGATGGCTCACTCAACGTGCAACTCCTCGGTGGCTTCCAACCGGCAGCACTGCAGACCTTCCCCATCATCACGTCAAACGGATTGACTGGTCGATTCACCAGCGTCACCATCCCTTCCACCACACCCGCTCTTCATCTGAAGTACACCACCACTGCCGCGATCCTGACCACCTGCCTGGCGGATTTCAACAACGACGCCGTCGTCGATTTCTTTGACTATCTCGATTTTGTCGCGGCATTTTCCACTCAGGATGTCTCCGGCGATTTCAACCTCGATGAAGTCATCGATTTCTTTGATTATCTCGACTTCGTCGCCGCTTTCAGCACTGGCTGCTGATCGTTGAACCCATAGCCCGAAATGGCCGATAACCTGTGTATGGCAAAGCCAGTGCGCAGAATCGGCATCTTGACGGGTGGCGGCGATTGTCCCGGTCTCAACGCGGTCATCCGCGCTGTCACGATGGGGGCGCTCGCCTGCGAACTTGAGGTGCTGGGCATCGAAGATGGCTTCTTTGGCTTGGTTGAGAACCGCGTCCGCCCCCTTGGCATCCCCGAAGTTGGCGGCATTCTCAATGTTGGTGGCACGATTCTTGGCTCCAACAACAAGTTCAACCCCAAATCCGCCGTCATCGGCCGCGATGAGCAGGGCAAGCCCATCAAGCGCGACATGACCGAACTGTGCGTGAACACGCTCCGCGTTCACGGCATCGATGCCATGGTCGTCATCGGAGGCGACGGCACGCTGACCATCGCCAACGACTTTGCCCAGGCGGGCATCCCCTGCATCGGTGTTCCCAAGACCATTGACAACGACTTGGTGGGTACGGATATCACGTTCGGTTTCGCCACCGCCGTCGCAACGGCGACGGATGCGATCGACAAGGTGCGCACGACCGCCGCGAGCCACCATCGCGCCATGGTTGTCGAAGTCATGGGCCGCAACGCCGGTTGGATCGCCCTGCACGCGGGCGTGGCTGGAGCAGCCCACGCGATCCTGATTCCTGAGATTCCCTTCTCGCTCGATGCCCTGACCGGGTTCCTGCAATCACGCGTCTCCAAGGGGCGACGTCACTCCATCATCTGTGTCGCCGAAGGCGCCAAACCGATGGGCGGTTCACAGATCGTGTCGCGCGTCGACGACACCAGCCCCGATCCCATCCGCCTTGGCGGCGTGGGCAAGTATGTGGCCGACGAAATCGAAAAGCGCACCGGCATCGAATCGCGCAGCGTCATCCTCGGTCACGTGCAACGTGGCGGCACACCCGTGCCCGCTGATCGAGTTCTCTCCACGCAGTTCGGGCATCACGCCATGCAGTTGCTCCTCGAAGGCAAGTGGAACCGCATGGTGGCGATGCAACACGGCAAGCTGACAGATATCGATATCGCTGAGCCCGCTGGCAAGCAGCGGCTGGTGCGCCGCGATGATCCTTTGATCAGAGCCGCCCGAGGCGTAGGCACCGGCTTTGGTGACCAGGTCGGCGAGCAGTGCGCCTGAGATCGATCATTCACCCAGCGACTTGAACAGCTTGGCCAGAGCGGCACGATGGCTCAGCAGCTTGTTGAGCATGTGCAGTTTGCCGATCGACACTTTTATATCTTCGGCGGGGCTGCCGATGACGCGGCTCTTTGGCGGGAGGTCTGACTCCACGCCGGATTGTGCAGCGACCATCGCACCAACACCAATGCTGCGCTGATCCGCCACACCCGCCTGCCCGCCCAGCATGGCTCCATCACCGACAGACACGCTTCCTGCCAAGCCGACTTGCCCACAGATGATGACGCTGCGGCCGATCTGGCATCCGTGACCAATCTGCACCAGATTGTCGATCTTGGTTCCATCACCAATACGTGTTGAACCAAATTTGGCGCGATCGATGCATGTATTCGCGCCGATCTCCACATCATCGCCGATCACCACATTACCGACGTGGGGAATCTTGGCGAGCCCGCCTTTGGCTGGATCAAAGCGATACCCGAATCCATCTGCACCCAGCACCGCATTGGCGTGCACGATCACTCGCCTGCCCACGTGCGTGTGTGCGTACAGCACTACACCGGGATGCAAGACGCTGTCATCGCCTATGACACACGATGGCCCGATGCTGCAACGCTCTTTGATCAACACCTGAGCGCCGATCATTGCATCAGGCCCGATGGTGCACTCGGGTCCGATGATCGCGGTGGGATCAATCCGCGCAGTCGGATGCACCACCGTCGAGGGATGCACGCCGGGCCCCGGTCGTGGCAAGGCGCACGCACCTTCGATGATCCCTAGCACGGTCACCAACGCCAGATCAGCATCCCTTACCAGCAGTACAGCGATTCCCGGCGCCAATGAGACCTTCGCAATCTCATCCTTCAAGGAAGCAGGCGCCAGCACAATCCCCGCACCCGCGGCTCCGCGGGCTGTCCACTTTTCCCAATTCCTCACATCGCGCACAAAGCAGAGTTGATCAGGCCGCGCCCGCTCAACGCTTTCCACGCTCTGCGCTGTGGCTGAGCGATCACCCAGCACCTCCGCACAGAGCAGCGTCGCCAGCGCATCGGCAGAGAGGATCATCCTGCGGCTCCACTCGGTGTCGCGTTCACTTCTTCTTGCCGGCGTTGTAGTCGTTATTGACCTGCGTCAGCACGCGCTGTGTGAGATCCACCGTGGGTGTGGCGTACAGCAGGCGCCGGGCGTTGATAGCGCGGCCCACATCCTCATCCGTTCCAGGGTTCGGCAGTTCCAAGGCGCGATCGTCGGCGATCACGATGTCGATATTCTCTCGCTTGGCGATGGCATCAATCCCCGCCAACACCTTACCGTGCATGTCGCGCAGCACATCACCGGCATCCAAGCGAGTGAGCTGCTTGTAGGCGTTGGCCTGGGCATCCAGAGTCTGGGCCCGCACCATCAATTCGGCTCGCTTATTGATGATGTCGCTGTTTCCCGCCGGGGCCATCTGCGCCGACTTCTCCAGATCCTCACCCTGCTTCTTGATCTCGTCGCGGATCTTGGTCAATTCCGCCACCCGCGCATCTGCCTTCTTCTGGTTGGCATCGTTGCGGGCTTTGAGTTCATCCAGACCGTTGATCGCCTTCTGCATATCCACCACAGCCACCGAGGTCGGTGGCGCGGCAAAGCGTGCGGCGTTGGAGTATGCCGCGGAAACCGCGAGGCCAGCCAATCCTGCGACTGCCGCGACCAACACCACCGAACGAGTAGAAACTGTCTTCATATGCCACTTTCTCCCAATGACTTCATCACTGCGATCTCGGCAGATCCCCAGTGCCCTTTTCGTCCCTCAGGATACGACGCCCAAACCGCCCGCCGCGTTCCCGCGGCAGCCGTCAGAACGGAACATCCACGCTGAAGTTGAACAACCGCTTCTCATCCCCCGGCCCCTTCTTGAGCGGTATACCAAAGTCAAAAGCCAGCGGTGCCGGCGTCAACTGACGGATATAGATGCGGAAGCCAAACCCCGCCGACACGCGATAGTCCGCAATCCCGATCTTGTTCGTCACCGTACCCGAATCAACAAACACCACGCCGTCCAGCAGCCGCTCATAGATCGGGAACTGCAACTGAGGCGAGAAGAAGACCATCCAGGTGCCGCCCACTGGCCCGCCCCGCTCATTGTTGTCGTTGCGCACTCCCTTGGGGCTCACGCTACGAAACTTGAACCCACGGAACGACTGCCCACCCAGGAAAATGCGCTCATACACCGGCACCGAATCATCGCCGCCCGTCAGGTAGTTGGCCCGCGTGGTCAAGCTCACCACCGTGCGGCGGCCCAGATAGTCCTCCGCAATCGGGAAGAAGATCTTGTGCTCGGCACGCACCGCTGTGAACGTGAAATCGCCACCGGCTGCACCCACCTGCTCCACACCCAGGTTCACCGTGCTGCCCTCGGTGGGGCGATAGATGTCATCCAATGTCTGCCGCGTCGCGTTCAGGCCCAGGCCGGTGATGAACTTCTGATCCTTCACCTTGAAGACATCCGTCGGCGCCTCCGGTTCGAGGTCATTGAGCTTCACCCCTTCGATGCGCAGCGGCGCTGTCACATTCCAACGCTTGCCGAAACGCCGCCCCACTGCAAACTTGGCTCCGTAGCGCTGTTCGTTGTACTCGTCATAGTCCGACGTATTCAGATACACCGAAGCCGATGCCGAGTAATCCGAATCAAAGACCGAGGGCTCCAGCAGCGACACGCCGTAGTTCTGATAGCGCGTGCCGGGACTGAGCAGAACACTGAACGTCTGTCCTGAGCCGCGGAACGCTCGACCGGTCCAGAACTCACTCCACGAATCCGGAGTGTCGTACAAGTCAAAGTTCCGCTGCGTGATGCCGAATCGACCAAACAGCCCCGCATCGCTCGAGACTGCGGCACCAAACTCAAACGAACCCGTGTTCGTTTCCTCCACCTCCACCAGCACATCGCGAACATCCGGCTCATCCTCACGCGGCGGTTGCGGCGTGATCTTCACCTTCGCCGGCGCGAAGATGTTCAATTCCTCAATTCGCTGCTTGCTGTCCTTGATCGCCGAGGAATCCAGCGGGCGCTCCGGCTTCACCTGCACGTGCCGCCGAATCACGCTGCCACGAGTGAGATCATTTCCTTGAATCTCAACCAGACCGGTGCGGTACGCACGCCCCTCGCGAATCTGCAAAAGCAGATCCACCTGACTCGAATCCGGCACGCGAAGTTCGCGTTTGTCCACCTTCACATCGGTGTAGCCAAGCGAGCCATACGCCGCCTCGACCACCTCGATGCTCTTGCGCAATTCCAGATCGCTGTAAATATCCCCCGGCTTGATCGTCGTCAGCGCCATCAACTGCTGCTCGGTGAATCGCCCAGGACCATCCGACGCCTCTCCCGTTCCCGGATCGATCTTCAAGGAGCGCAGCGTGTACACCTCTCCCTCGTCCACCACGAACGTCACGATCGCTTCCTTGCCATCCGGGCTCGGCGTCACGCGGCTTGCCACGCGCACCTCCAGATACCCGCGATCCTTATAAAACCGCGTCAGTGTTGCGACATCATCCTCCAGCATCTGGTCATCCAGCTTGCCCCGA
>CAYTYD010000007.1:0-33256 GCA_964441555.1 uncultured Phycisphaeraceae bacterium
TGGGAAGAGCTGAGTGCTGAGAAATGGGAGAGCGGAAGCGAATGGTAGGGGTGAAGGGGGAGGTTTGCGGTGCGGGAGGAGAAGAGGACGGCGAGAGGATTTGATAGGTTTGTGTACATACGAACATTGTACAAACTATCAAGTCGCGCGCCAAGGGGGAGGATCTAGGATTTTAGGATTTTGTGAGAAGCCCGATAATAACTTTCTTGGGATTGTCCCAAGAGTTTCCGGGACTGTCGGGTGGTTCTTTGGCGGGCGGTTCCGGAAGGCAGAAGCGGTTGGGCTCAGCACCCGCCGCTGAAGATTTGTACAAAGTCCAGATAGTCAAAAAAGTCCACAATGGAGTCGCTATTGAAATCTGCTGTAGCGTTTCCTGCCGCAAAGTCGGATACAAAATCGAGGTAATCAAAAAGGTCGAGAACACCGTCGCTGTTGAAATCGGCTGGGCAGGTGAATTCAAGGCAGTATGCGTACCACCCCTGATTGAATGTGAGTGAGTTAAAGTAGATTCCGCGATCAGTATTCAGCGCTTGTAAGCTGGAATCACTGCGAAGACCAGTTGGTCCCGGGTGAATATCTCGAACGATTCGGGTTCCTTGCGGTGTTCCATCGCTGCAGAACCACTCATAGCCGTATGCGGGGTGTGTCGCTAGGAAGTACAATCTGCCACCAAATGCGACAAAGTTCGCGGGGCTGGACCCGCCCCACCCCGGATACAGGTCTTTTACCAAATTGGTTCCTTCTGCGGTCAGATCGCTGACCCAAAGTTCGCGACCCATGTTTGGAGTATTAGCCGAAAAGAAAACACGAGGGCCAAGGGCGGTTTGAATGGATGTGGGAGTGCCGATTAATGGATATACAACGTTGTTGGGGTCAATGGATTTGACAAACTCAGTGCCTTCGGTTGTTCCATCTGTGGCAAATACCTGGCCACTGTGAATGGAATCGCCAATGATGTTGCCTACAAAGAACGCCTTGTTTCCGATGGCTGTGAATTCTGAAGTTCCGACTTCCGGAGTTCCAGGCAGGTTTGAAACACGAAGAGTGGCGAATGATGATCCGTCATAACTAACCAATCGTGTTGAGCCATTCGTTTGTGAAAAGACCAAGCGACCATTCAGAACGATTGGCTGCCTGTTGATGTTGAAGAAATCACTCACCTCTGTGAAGTCTCCCCCAATATACTCGTATGTTCTTCGTATATTTGATGGCGACTCAATGGTTGTGACAAATACGCGAGTCTGAAATGTAAACGCGCCGTAAAGGGAATTCTGCAGAATGGTGCGCGTGCCTTCCACGGTTCCATCACTCATTCCGACTGAGGATGAGCCGATCTGGTAAAACAGAAGATCTCCGGCAACATTAAACTTAGAAAGTGTTTGCTGTAGTCCTGAAAGAAGTATGGTACCTTCATCTTCAACTGAATCTGCAACCCGAAGATGACCAGGAGTTGTAGAACCGTTGTATTCTCCGTACATGAACAGGCGGTTACCCACTCGCGCTATCTCTCGCGTGCGACGAGCACCGGACGTGTTCGATTCAACGGCAGTTATGAATCCAAGACGATCTCGCTTTGATAGTACAAAATTGCGGGTGCTGGATTGCAAGAATTGAAAGTAGTCCGCGTCGCGATGAGTGATTGCAGGGCCTGAGATACGTGAACCCCCTGACAAATTGTAGGTTAGATTTGCAAGTAGGCCCGTTCCAGATGGTGATCCGTCTGAAACGTACAGCTCACGATCCCCATATGAGTTCTGCACAGTAAAGATGATCTGGTTATCCAGTACACCCATAATGCGCAGAGCGCCAGCGCCCGAGCCGCTTGCCGCACCGCTTAACGGTGGCAAATAGCGAGTGCTCTGGCCATCAAATGCCGCAAGTTGCCACGATGCCCCGCCAAAGAAGAGAAGATCGGGACGCGTTCCTCTACCGGGAAGTAGTGTTGGTTCTTTGAATACCGTGCATTCGGGAATGGCCGATGTGATTGTGGTCAGTGAGCCATTGGGTTCCAGTCGCAATAAAGCGGTTTCGCCGCAAATGTACAGACGATCATTTATCGCGGCAATCGTGTCGTAATTATTGGTGCCAGTCGGCGAGTTCAGCAGTACTCGTGCCTCGGGAGGAAGGGTTGTGGTTGTTGTGCCATTAAACCACAGAACCGGGTATTTGCCAGCCACTGAAGTGGAACTGATGAAAAATGCTCCATAGCTGGTCGTGACAACGGGTGTCCATCCCTTGATGATACTCGGCGCTGGCGAAAGTCTGATTGTATTGACAGCGGTCCCATCAGTTCTGTAAATGCCTTTTCCCAGTCCTGGCTCGGTGGCAAAGAAGTGCATCGTTCCTTGAAGCGAGAAGAAAAGTTCTGGCGTAGATGAACCTGTTCCGGGCGAGATGTCTTTTAGAAGTCGAGTTCCATTCACGGTTCCGTCCGTGACCCAGGGTTCGAGGTTTGTCGTGCCAAATGGGGCTGCGGCGAAATATGTCAAGCCGTTTCCGTCGCCGCGAATTGGCTCAAGAATGGCTGATGATGCAAATGTACCAAGCAGTGTCGTCTCTTCGGATTCACCGTCCAATGTCCACATGGCTCTCGTGTTGCTAGCGTTACCCAGATACGTTGAGAAGAATGCTCGATCCCCGGTAACGCAGGACGTGAATGTGAGTGAGCCATCGGGCGAACCGCTAAACCATGTGGCAAATGTCGGTCCTGTGTCGCTGTTTGGGTACACAAGTCTTGCTGTCCCGCTCGCATCTGCCTTGTAAAGCGAGGAGCCCGATGTTGACGCACTTGCAAGCGCAAGAACAGAATCTCGTGGGCCCTTGAAGAGGGATTGAAAAGAAGGACCGATCGACGTTGTTCCGGAAAACTGAAGTGCGGAGTTAGAGTGGGCGCCAACTACGCGATATGTGCCTTCTAATGATCCGTCCGTACACCAAAGTGCTGGAAATTGGGAGTTTGAGAATCCGACCCCGGCAATAAAATACAAGTAGTCTCCCGAACGTACACCCCGTGCACTTGGAGTGGAAGACCAGTTGTCATCGAATGGTATTGCCCTGGGTCCATTTTCCAAAATGCTTACATACTGCGCTTGTGCAGTCGATGTTGCGCAATACATGGCCAGCAAAGCTATCAGCAACAAGAGATATCGTTGTGGCATGTGCTATCGATCTCCTCTGTGGATAAATTATCGGGAAAGACCAAAGATTGCAATTGCCGCAGCAATCTTTGCACGTGCTTTAACTGGATATTCTCGGACGCTAATGAAAACCGCCGCAGTTTCCCGCGGCGGTTGAAGGAGCGATAGATTGCATTTTGATCACGCTGATCCGCAGACGGATCAGTGGCACGAAACCAGATACCCGATCACACCCTCGGCCCTGCCTTGCGCACTGCATCGGGGAGGTCAAAGGTCGCATCATTATCGCGGAACTGCTTGGCGAGCTTTTTGGCCTGGGTGTCGTATGCCGCGGCATCCTTCCAGGTCTTGCGGGGGTGCAGCACTTCGGCGGGGACGCCAGCGACCGCATCGGGAATTGGCAGGCCGAAGATGTCATCAGGAGTGAACTTGGCCTTGGCCAGTGAGCCATCGAGAATGGCAGTGACGAAGGCACGGGTGTAGGCGAGCTTGAAGCGCGAGCCGGTGCCGTATGCGCCACCGGTCCAGCCGGTGTTGAGCAGCCACACGTTGGCGCCGTGCTGCTGAATCTTCTTGGCGAGCATTTCGGCGTAGACCTTGGGAGGGCGGGGCAGGAAGGGCGCGCCAAAGCATGCGGAGAAATTCGGCTGCGGCTCAGTCACGCCAGCTTCGGTGCCAGCGAGCTTGCTGGTGTAGCCGTTGACGAAGTAATACATCGCCTGCTCGGGCGTGAGCTTCGACACCGGGGGGAGCACGCCATACGCATCGGCAGTGAGGAAGACGATGTTCTTGGGGTGGCCGGCGATGCTGGGGATGACCGCGTTGTCGATGAAATCGGCGGGATAGGTGACGCGGGTGTTTTCCGTGGTCAGCGTCTTGTCGTAGTCGGGCTCGCGAGCATCGTTGATGACGACGTTTTCCAGCACGCTGCCGAACTTGATGGCGTTCCAGATCTGCGGCTCGCCCTCTTTGGAGAGCTTGATGCACTTGGCGTAGCAGCCGCCTTCGAAGTTAAAGACGCCCTGATCGCTCCAGCCGTGCTCATCATCGCCGATGAGGGCGCGATTGGGATCAGCCGAGAGGGTGGTCTTGCCGGTACCGGAGAGGCCGAAGAAGACCGCGGCGTTGGAATGATCACCCTTGGAGACATTGCACGAGCAGTGCATGGGGAAGATGCCGACTTCGGGCAGGTCGAAGTTGAGGGCGTAGAAGATGCTCTTCTTCATCTCGCCGGCGTATTCGGTGCCGAGGATGATGACGGTTTTCTTTTCCAAGGATTGCGCGATGAGCACCGGGCCGGTGACGCCGAGTTGCTTGGCTTCATCGGCGGTCAGGCGGCGGCGGCCAGCGTTGATGACAGTCCAGTCATGCTTCCATGCGGTGCTACCACCAGCGGCCTTGGTGCCCTGGCGAATAAACAGTGTGCTGGCAAAGAGAGCGTGCCACGCCTGCTCGGTCACGACGCGCACGCCCAGGCGGTGCTTGGGATCGGCGCCTGCGAAACCTTCGAAGGTGAAGGTCTTGGGGCGCGAGTTGAGGTGATCGACGGCGATCTTGGCGGCGATATCGAATGCCGCAGGAGTAATCGCGCGGTTGACCTTGCCCCACCAGATCTTGTCGTGCACCGCCGGAGTGTCTTCGAGGTATTTGTCGTTGGGGCTGCGCCCGCCGCGATCACCAGTGAGGCAGACGATCGCGCCGTTGGACGCGAGCTTGCCTTCGCCTGCGTTGATGGCGTGCTCGACAAGCACGGGCGCAGGCAAATTGGTGTGATTGCGTTTGGGATCGAGATTGAGCGAATCGAGCGGGGCGCAGCGAGTGGACATGCGGCAGGAACCTCCGTGCTCACAGCGCGCCCTGCGTGCCCGACGAATGGGGCATGGGCGGGTGTGGGTAACTCCAACCTTAGAAGCGACAGACCCTCCCGGCTACCCCTGTGTTTCATGACTTGCAATTGGCTGTGAACCGGTCTGTATAGAGAGGTATGGCTTTCCCAGTTTGCCACACGCACGGCATACCTGCTGAAACTCACGCCGGCTTTGGTGGGACCCTCGTCGGCCCCTCACGGTTGGACGCTGCCGCCACGTCTTACCTACACTTCCCTCCCGCCCCGGATTTGCCTCCGTGGCGGCAAGATGGTGGTCGTAGCTCAATTGGTTAGAGCACCGGGTTGTGATCCCGGGGGTTACGGGTTCGAGTCCCGCCGATCACCCTTTCTGCAAAGAGGAGCCTGCCGCGGCTTGCCGTGGCGGGTTCTTGTGTTTTTGCGACAAACAGGTCGGGCCGGGCCGAAGCCGGGCCGAAGCCGGGGTTATTGACGGGTTTGGTATGCTCCCGGCATGAACCATGCGGCATGCAAAGGGATGGTCGGGATCGTGATGGCTTTGGGAGGTGCGGCGGCCCATGCCGCGCCGACCTTCACCCCGATCGGTGATCTTCCCGGCGGCGGCTTTTACTCCCAACTTCACGGCGTCGCGGGCGACGGCTCACTGGCCATCGGTGACAGTGTCGTTGGTGGTGGCGGCTTCAACCAGATCACCGCGCCGTGCATCTATGGCGAAAGTGGCCTCCTCTCTCTTGGCACGCTGGGCACATCTTCGGCCCGCGCCGTGAATGCCGATGGCACGGCCATCACCGGCATTTGCGATTTCGGATCGTTTGATCCGCGTGGCTCGCAGGTTTTTCTCTGGACACCATCCACCGGGATCATGCTGCTTGGCGATCTGGCGGGCGGAGTTTCCGTGGTGCCGCGTTCTGTGGGGCGGGCGATCTCGGCTGATGGCATGACCATCGCCGGCATCGGCGAATCGGCCAGCGGCAACGAAGCGTTCGTATATGACGTAAATGCGGGCGTATTCACGCCCCTGGGTTCCCTCGCACCCGCGCCCTTTGGCAGTTGGGCATACGGCATGTCGGCGAACGGCCAGGTCGTGGTCGGCATCAGCTACAACGCGCTGGGACAGCAGGAACCATTCATGTGGACCGCGACTCATGGCATGCAGGCGCTGGGATTTCTCCCCGGCGCGACCGGCATCACGCCCGCCGGGACGGCATTTGCCGCGAATGCCGATGGCTCGGTGATCGTGGGTCAATCGCGCAGCGTGGCGAGTGGTCAGGGGGGTGAGGCATTTCGTTGGACTGCATCCGGCGGCATGCAGCCCCTCGGCGATCTTCCCGGCGGCGGCTTTCAATCTTGGGCATACGCATGCAGCGCGGATGGGAATGTCATCGTGGGTCGGGCCAGCATCGCGGGAAATTGCGGTCCATTCGGCTGCGGCAGCGCGGGGCAGGCCTTCATCTGGGAGCCGCAGAATGGCATGCAGAACCTGACGGAGCTTCTCACTTTTGGTGGGGTGGACCTGACCGGCTGGCGTCTTGAGGAGGCCCGCGGCATCAGCGCCAACGGCCGCGTGATTGTCGGCGTGGGTGTGAATCCACAGGGTCTGACAGAAGGATGGATCGTCGATCTGGGGAGAGGCGCGTGCGGCGCGGATTACAACAACGATGGCGTTGTCGATTTCTTTGACTACCTGGATTTCGTCTCCGTGTTTGCCGCTGGCGGGCCGGGCGCGGATTTCAACAGCGACGCCGTGGTGGATCTCTTTGACTATCTGGATTTCGTCGCGGCGTTCGCGGCGGGGTGTTGAACAGCAACAGCGATCTCGGACGGCTGCTATTCACGTTGGTTCATCCTGCTTGTTTGGCTCGTATCCTGCCCACCACCAATATGCAGCCAGTGAGACAATGCAGGAAATCTTCTCCTGCCGCCATTGGGCATCAAAATCGCATGTGTTTGGGACTGGTATGGCGCTGGCAAACTGCTCAACGTACGCGCGGATGAGAGGTGCAGCGACCGCCACAAACTCGTCGCGTGACCACCGAGCCGGATTGTCTGGCAGTCGCAGACCGTTCAATCCTTGGAAGAATGCGCGATACGAAGCGGTGTAGTCGGTCGCATCCCGACACAAGGAAGCCACCACGTGCAAGAGAGGCATGCAACCCTCTTTGTCCTTCACCTGTGGATCAGCACCGGCCCGCAACAACGCATCAACTTTCACATCCTTGCTCGTGCCGATGCCTGACGCAGCGTGAAAGAGCAGTGGCAACTCCAATCGAGTGCACGACTCCCCGCCGCACTCATGCTTGGGGCACACCGCATTTGGGTTGGCACCAAGCTCGCACAACACTTGCACTTCAAGTCCAGTACCGCGTTCGATGGCATATGCGAGTGGTGTGTGGTTGTTGGAGTTCCGCTGTTCGATGTTCACGCCGAGTTCCTTCAGATACCCGAGCGTGTCGCGCACGGAATCCTCAGCGTTGGCTTCAAAGTTGACATCGATCGCCGCATGAAAAGCGTTGTAGCCAAGTTCGGAGACCGCGTGCGGATCAGCCCCCGCAGCGATCAGGGTGCGAAGCAGTGCGGGATACCGACTCGATCCCACCGCCGACATGAACACGGTATAGCCGCGATCATGCATCGCATTGACGTTCGCGCCCGCTGCAATCAGTGCTTTCACGCGCGGCAAAGCCGACTCGCCGTCACTGATGGCACCGGAAAGCGGAGGCCATCCGTATGTATCCTCATCCTCCAGTTTCAGCCCTGCCTGCAAAAGCAGTTGCACAACTTCAGCCGATCCCGCGTGATACATCGCCGTACGTTTTGAACTGTCCCTTACCCTGACATATGCGCCAGCAGCCAGCAATGCTCTCACACACTCGGCATGGCCCGACTCCGCAGCGCAGAACAGCGGGATCTCTAGATTGCTTGGGCCAGAGCAGACCTGCTCGAACATGTCTTCTTCCATCTTCCTCACCGACTCCGTCATCGAAGTGCGAAGGTCATCCGGAAGCGAGGCAAATGCATCTGGTTCACTAGACCGTTTCGAGGCGAAGCGCTCCATCATCTGTCGATGGCTTTCCCGGGCCTTCGCGGCATCCCAGTGGCCGCGAGCATTCAGTCCATTCTCGAGCAAGATCTGCAGTCGTTCAACATCGCCAATGCTCGCCGTGTCGCAGAGCAGGCGATTCGCCTGCCCTAGATCCTCTGGCAACGGACATCCCGCCTGCAGCACGAATCGCAGTCGCGCGGCATCTCCCCCCGGCTTGTGCCAGCCGTATAAACCCTGACACGCAAATGTCGCCGCTGATCGACCATTAATCACTCGTTTGGGATCGGCTCCCAACTCCAGCAACACGCGCAGCGTTTCCACGCTGGCCCCGTCGCTCGATCCGGCCGCCACCATGAATGGTGTCGCTTCTCGGTCAAGGGCGTCCGGATCAAGCTCAGTGTTGAATACCGATTCGAGGGATTCACCAGCCGCCACAAGCCGACGAATTTCCGCAATATCACCAATTCGCGCTGCGCGATGCAGTGCCGGTTCACCCTCCTTCGGTGTCGGATGCTCATCCCGTGGCGGATCGAAATTCAACATAAGCGATCATACGACCGAGTGGAAACAGCAGGGCCCAGTCATCGCGTGGTGGTCGCCCCATCCGCCTCTCGCATCTCTCGCACCAATGCCGCCAGTTTCTCCGCATTCAGCGCACCATTGCTCCGCACGCCGCTGCACAGATCGATTCCGAATGGTCGCACAGTCTCGATTGCCTCGCGCACATTAGACCGGTTCAATCCTCCCGCCAGAAACACCGGTACCGGCGATTGCTCGACAATTCTCCGCGACAGCGTCCAATCGTGCACTCGGCCGGTTCCCCCAAGCTCGCGCACGGATGCCGCAGGATTGCCTGAATCCAGCAACAGCGTGTCCACGTGCTGCGCCGCGGCAAGCGCAAGATCAATCGAAGACTCCCCGCGCACATGAATCACCTGCACAATGCGGATCGAAGGCAACGCATCGCGCAGTCCATTCCACACATCTTCACCCAGCGTGTCGTCCACTAGCTGCACGGTGTTCACACCCGTGCTTCGCACATGCTCCACGATCTTCCGTGGTTCATCTCGACTGGTCAACAGAAACGTCGCAACCGGTGCAGAAACGCCAGCAGCAATCTCCTGAATCAATTCATCCGTAATCGGGCCCGGCCCACTCGGCATCTGCGCCACCAGGCCGAGCGCATCCGCCCCTGCCGCGATCGCCATCCTCGCCTCATCGCGCGAAGAGATACAGCACACTTTCAATCGGGTCCGCCAATGCGTCAGCATGTTCTACTCCACCGGCAACTCCACCGTCATCGTCGTTCCCTGTTGCCACACCGATTCCACACCAATCGTTCCTCCCAGCGCCTTTACCGCATGCTTCACGATCGCTAGGCCCAGTCCAGTGCCCCTGCGCTGCTTCTGCCCGTTTCTCGACAGATCCACCTGATAGAACCGCTCAAAGATGCGCTGCTGCGCTGCCAACGGAATACCTATTCCTTCATCAATCACCTGCAACCGCACGAGGTTCCGTGGCCCGGGCACCCGCGTCGCCACAATCCGCACAGCCGTTCCCTCTGCCGCAAACTTGGTGGCGTTGTCCACCAAATTCCTCACGATCAATGTCAGCAAGCGATGATCGCTCTGAAATTTCTCCGCTTCCGCATCAATGCTCACGTCCAGTGCCAATCTGCGATCAGTGCAGATCCGCTCAAACAGCGGCCGCAGGTCTTCGCACAACGCGGTCAGTGAGCAATCGCGCCATTCCAATTCCGTATCCGGTGTTTCCACGCGAGACAGATCCAGGAGGTCGCGCGTCAGATCCTCCAGTCGTACCGTGTTGTCCCCGATCATCTTCAGGAATCGCACGCGCATCGCCGGCTCTTCCGCCGCACCGTCATTCAATGTTTCAATCGCCGCCTTGATCGCCGCCAGTGGTGTCCGCAACTCATGGCTGGCGTTGGCCACAAAGTCCGTCTTCAGCTGTGCCGCCTGCGCCTGCTCAGTGATATCGCGCAGGATCATTACCGCGCCAAACCCGTGCGCCACACCCACAGACGAGGGCTGATCCGGATGGACATGCGCCGCGGTCGATGGCGTCCTCGCGCCGCGTTCATTCGGTTCGGCCAATGGCCACGCCGTCTCGCGCAACCGCACCGGGCTCGCCAGCACCTGAATCGTCCTCACTCCCTCATTCCTGGGCATCCGCACCGCTCGCGTCGCCGGTCGATTCGAGCTTGCCAGCGCCACCAAGTCCACAAAGTCCGCCTGCGTGAAAAGCTCCTCCACCGCCCGACCCCGCAGGTGCTGCGCCTCTCTTCCAAAGAACTGCACCGCCGCGGCATTGAACAACAGCAAAAACCCCTTGCTGTCAAACGCCATCACCGGCGCCTCAATCGCATCAAAAACCTGCCGCAAATCCGCCGCGTTAGAAAGATCCTGGTCCAATCGCTGCCGAATCAGGGGAGTCGCCTGCCTCAACACCCGCGTCACCCACTCCTCATCCGACTCGCCCCCGGACTCACCCTCGGCTTCGCTCCCCCGCGCTGGCTTCGGCTGCGTCACATTGGTTGTCCAAAGCGCCTCAGCCGCCTCGCGCAATTCCGGGTTTCCCCGTGCCGCCGCCGCCGATCTCGCGGCAATAAACACCGTCGTGCCCACGATCGCGCTCACCGTCATCACGCTGAATGTCAGTCGCGCTGGCCAATCACCCATCGCCGCAAGCACACCCAAGAGGGCAATCACCCACATTCCGGCAATCGCGACAATCACGGGATGAATGCGAGACAAGGGTGCCACCTATTTGAGTGTACGACGAGCGGCCAACACCGCGTCTATCTACATATATACACGGTTGCGCACGGTATCACAGCTTCGCTCAGCCACCGCGATTCACGCCTCAGCCGTCGCATCTTCCGCAGCGCGATAACCCACACCGCGCACCGTCAGCAGAAATCCCGCGTGCTCTCCCAGCTTTTTCCGCACGCTCGTCATGTGTACATCAATGGTCCGCTCCGTCACCATGATTCCCGGACCCATTGCTTTGTTGATCAGCGCAGCACGCGAAAGCACACGCCCCTTGGCTTGCAGCAGCGCAGCCAGCAGGCGAAACTCCGTCAGCGTGAATTTCAGCTGCTCTCCACCCGCCGTCGCCTCATGGGTTTCCGTGTTCATCTCCACCGCCCCGATGCGCAGCAGCTTTGATGAAGCATCTCGCGGCATCGCCGCACGCCTGAGCACGGCTTCAATTCTCGCCAGCAAAACCTTGGTGCTGAATGGTTTAGTGATGTAGTCGTCAGCGCCAACCGTCAGCCCCACCAGCTGATCCACCTCGTCTCCCTTCGCCGTCAACATGATGATGGGGGTGTGGCTGGTGGCTGGTTGCGTGCGAATTCGTGTCGCCACCTCTGTTCCGGCCAGCCCCGGAAGCATGACATCTAATAAAATCAGGTCGAAATTGCGCGATGTGGCGAGATCGACTGCTTGCCTTCCATCAGCCGCATGTGTCGTCCTATAACCGGCACGTTTGAGGTTGTACGCCAGCACATCGGCCAGGTCTTTTTCATCTTCGACGATCAGGATATGGCGTTCGTCGCTCATCTAACCCTCGTCATATCAATAGTTTGCGCGTCTTTTCTCTCCGTCATCTGGTCGCAGGGCGGTGCCAGCAAAGAGAAGCTCAAGGGTAACCGCCGCCGTCTCGGCAGCCCCCACCCGGTCATTGGGATTGGATTAATTCTCCCTTGATCAGGTTGCCGCCAACTCGCGTTTTTTTGGACCAAAAGTTGTCGGGAGTGAGGGTGAGGACCGAAAAGACGAGTGGATCGTTGCCCGCAGCCAAACTGTCGGGTAGCATCCTCCCCCCGATCTCCCGGTCATGGCGGCATCTCTGCCGCAGGACCGACGAGGATTCAGGACTACTCACGCTTCGGACCATTGCGAGTTTCCGAGCGAAGCGTGAACCCTGAATGCGGGTGCCGGCACAAATCAGTGCTGGCAAACCACTGGACACGCCGATAACGTTTGGGCGCGAGCCCGGCGACTTCGGTGTCGGAGACTCGCTAGTATGTGCCAACTTCGTTTCGGGATCCGGTCGCGTGACCGAGTCTCGATCGGACGGTGTGGATGTCCGGAGCATGGGTGGCGAGTCACCTCCCTGCACCCCGGCAATGAAGGAGTTCAAGGAATGAAGAGCAAGGTTCTGATGGTGCTGGCGGGTGCAGCAGTGAGTTCGGTCGCTCTGGCCGGCAGCCCCGACCAGACCCGCGCGTACGCCGCTGAGATGTCCGCTGATGCTGCTGCCCGCAGCAGCCAGCTGGCCGCCGGTAGCGAGGCCTTCAAGCTGACCGCTGGCGAGAACACGATGTACATCGCTGGTTCGACCCAGTTCCGCTGGACGAGCGATTTCCGCTCGAAGAATCAGGTCGGCAAGCACGACGAGTACACCCACGGCTTCAGCATCCCCCTCACCCGTTTCCGCTTCTGGGGCAACACGGTGAGCAAGGAGCTGAGCTACGGCGTGCAGATGACCGCCAAGAGCGGCAACAGCAGCAGCGACGGCACGTTCAAGCTTGAAGACGCGTACTTCAAGTACACCTGGGACAACGGCTTCTACGTCAAGGGCGGTCAGTACAAGCTGCCGTTCATGCGTGAAGAGCTCGTCTCCGAAGAGCGTCAGCTGACGGTCGCCCGCTCGATCACCAACAACGTCTTCACCCTCAGCCGCAGCCAGGGCCTCGAGCTCGGCTACAGCGCCGCTCAGTGGCGCTTCATGGCTGACTTCTCCGACGGCGCCGGCGCAGCCAACACCGAGTTCAACTCGGCCACCGAGGCTGACTGGTCCATCACTGCTCGCGCCGAGTTCATGGCGATGGGCAATGACTGGAACCGTTGGCAGGACCTGACCAGCTGGAAGGACGCTGACAGCAACGCCCTCCTCATCGGCATCGCTGGCCACTACCAGACCAGCGGCCGCACCGGTGACGGCACCGACGGCGTTGATCAGAAGAACGGCGGCAACAACTTCTTCGCCTACACCGCCGACGTGTCCTTCGAGGGCATGGGCTGGAACGTCTTCGGCGCCGTTGTTGGTCGCCACTTCGATAGCAACGCCGACGGTCAGCCCAAGCTGAACGACTTCGGCTGGGTTCTCCAGGGCGGTGTCTTCGTCACCGACCAGGTCGAACTCTTCGCTCGCTACAACGGCGTCCTCGCCGACAAGGATCGCAAGATCGCTGACGGCCGCCGCAGCCAGCACTGGATCACCGCTGGTGCGAACTACTACGTGAGCCCCCGCAGCCACGCCTTCAAGATCACCGGCGACATCGTCTGGGCCCTCAGCAAGACTGCTGGCCAGACCACTCTCGGCAACGTTTCCTCGACTTCCGCTGGCACCAGCTACGTCCCGGACACCAACGCCGGCACCCTCGGCCAGGGCAAGAAGAGCGAAGTCGCTGTTCAGCTCCAGGCCACGGTCATGTGGTAATCAGCGGTTCTTGCCCCGCGTCTGTGATTTCTCACTGATGCGAATGCGAGAACTGTGTGATCCACCGTCCGTAAAAATGTGACTCTACCGGCCCATCCCGCAAGGATGGGCCGGTGTGTTTTTACTCCCGTCGCACATCAGTCACCACAGATCAATCAGAAACGCACATGGCAGCTGCGGCACTCCTGTACCGCACAATCCCATGCCTCAGCACGGGAAAATGACACTTGGAGTGATGGAAACCATGTGGTATATTCCTCTTCTCGCGGCACTCGTGAACGATTCGTGCCAAGGAGTCCACCCATGCAGCGCCTGTCCCCAGTTCGTTCCCGCCGTGGCTCGCTCCAACAGGCCCAGACGGCAGCACGATCCCCGTCTGATCGCGCTCCCCTTGATGCGCTGATCGATGCCTTGGAATCCCGCCTGCTCCTGAGCATTCCCACCTTCGACGGCATCGTCGAACAGCAGTGGGATTGGGACACCGACGACATCTTCCGAGGCGGCGTGCTCCAGGTCACAGCCACCAGCAACGACAATCAGCAGTTCTATGTGGAGATTTGGGAGGATGATGGCGAAACCGGCGATGACATGCTCATGCGCTCCGGCGTGCTCACCGCCTCCACGGGAGGATCGGTCTTTCGCATTCCGCTGCTGACCGATCTCGCCCCTTCGGCGATTCCCGGCGATGATGGCGATGGCACCCTAGAGATCTACGTCAAGGCCTTTGATCCCGCCGGAAACCTGTTGACCACGTACAACGCCGTCACCGATGAAGATGTCGGGGTGATCGCGGTTGAGTCTGCCGCGGCGGATGGTGGTTTGGTCGGCGATCCTCCCGTCGCCATGTCGATGGAAGTGGTTGGGGGCTCGTCGGTCGTGATCGGAACGACCTACACCATGCGCGCCACCGCCACCGGCGCGATGGGGATGGTCTACTGGGTCGATGTCAACTCCAACAACATCTTCGATCCTGCCACCGAAGGCGAATTCGCCTACGACATGGCGCTGGCTGGGATCAATGGCGGCGTCGGCACCTATGAAGCCACACTGAAGTGGCCCAGCGCCCTCAACGCTGGGCCGTACACCATCATTGCTAGGGCCTATGACCTGGAGGGAAATCTCTCCAGCGACATTCAAACCACCAGCGTGACCGTGGGCAGCAACAACCTGCCGCCGACGGTGTCGGCACTCACATCCAATGTTTCGGTGCTCACTCCGGGCACCTCCTTCTCTCTCTACACACTTACTGCAACCGCCAGCGATGACGTCGCGGTCAGCAGTGTCACGTTCTTCTTTGATGCCAATGACAACAACGCGCTGGATGGATCTGATGTCGTTCTCACCACTGATTTCACCATCGGCGATGGATGGACTTTCAGCGGCACAACCCAATCCGGCTGGGAGTCGCGCTCCAGCGTCAGTCTCGGCGCCATTGCAACCGATGGTGGGGGCCTGCAGAGCACGCCGCGATTTACCTCCATTCGCATCAACACGATTCCCTCCGTCACCAACGTCACATCATCGGCGGCGTCGCCTGTGGTTGGCACGAGTGTGACGTTCACCGCCACAGCGACCGACGATGTCGGTGTCAGTGCCGTGACGTTCTTTGTGGATAAGAACAACAACGGCGCGTTCAACTCCGGCACGGATATTGATCTGGGTGCGGATTTTTCCAGCGCCGGTGGTTGGACCCGAACCGTGACGGTCGCCAGCAATTGGGGCACCGGCACCGTTCGCATCCGCGCCACAGCGAGAGACACCGACAACATCTGGGGCAGCGTTGGTGGCCCTGCCACCATCACGCCCGTTGCGATTCCCATCGTCAACAGCGTGACGGCATCGCCACTCAACGTGGTGAATTGGGGCCAGACGTTGACGCTCACCGCAACCGTGACCGCGGGGTCCAGCGCTGTGAGCGCAGTGACGTTCTTCTTCGATCTGGATTCCAGCGGCAGCTTTAGCGCCGGTGATGTGGACCTCGGCGCTGATTTCGATGGCACCAACGGCTGGAGCGTCAGCAAGGTGATCCCATCCTGGTATGGCAGTGGAAATGCCAAGTTCGTCGCCGCAGCGCGCGATGCCGACAATCGCTGGAGCGTCACCAACGCCAGCACCACGGTGCGGCTGAACGCGCCGCCGGTGGTCAACAGCATCACCGCCAATCCCGCCAGCGTCGTCAGTTGGGGTCAGGCCCTCACCCTCACTGCAACCGTGAGTGACGACGCCAATCAGGTTCGCGCCGTGACCTTCTTCTTCGATCTGGATAGCAACGGTCGCTTTTCCGCCGGTGATGTGGACATGGGAGCGGACTTTGACGGCACCAATGGATGGAGCATCACCAAGGTGATTCCCTCCTGGTACGGCAGTGGCAACGCCAAGTTTGTCGCCAGCGCGGTGGATCAGAATGATGCCTGGGCCACCGTGACCAAGACCGCCGGTGTGCGTCTGAACGCGCCACCCACTGTGGCCACGTTGACTTCCACGATCACCAACATCAATTGGGGCGACACATTCACGCTCACGGCGACCGTGACGGATGATTCGACGGTCACCCGCGCAGTCACCTTCTTCTTCGATCTGGATTCCAACGGCCGCTTCAGCGCAGGCGATGTCGATATGGGTGCGGACTTTGATGGCAGCAACGGCTGGAGCATCACTCGCGTGCTGCCCCAGTGGTATGGCAATGGCCCGGCCAAGTTTGTCGCCAGTGCGGTGGATACAGATAACGCATGGAGCACCACTACCCGCACCATCAATGTGACGCTGATTGCGCGGCCGCTGATCCAGGGTCCACCCACCTTTGACACCAATCCTGTCGCACGCAACAGCACCACCACGCTCAGCGTGACCAGCCCGAATCCGACATTCGTGGGCGCGGTGACGGCGTTCATCGATGTCAACAACGATGGCGTGTGGAGCCCGGGGACCGACCGTGACCTCGGCGTCTTCACCCGTCAGGGCAGCAGCAGCACTTGGTCGCTCTTGATCAACGTCAATAGCGGCAACGGCTTCGCCAACGCCGGCACCTACACCATCCGCATCGATTCACGCGACATCTTCGGCAACTGGGTGTATGCCAAGCTGACCGCGA
The DNA here is from genome assembly GCA_964441555.1 of uncultured Phycisphaeraceae bacterium. Taxonomy (GTDB): domain Bacteria; phylum Planctomycetota; class Phycisphaerae; order Phycisphaerales; family UBA1924; genus F1-120-MAGs238. Next base: position 16,587 of record CAYTYD010000007.1, read on the forward strand.
CGTTGACAGTGACATGAGCGACCAGTCGGAGCTCAATCCCAACCGCACTTCACGCGAATCTGTTGAACTGCAGATCCGTGATGCCTTTGCTGGAGTGACATGCGAGGGTGGAAACTCGTGGCTCCGCGCTCGTCACAACGATGGTGGGCTTCCAGAGTATCTGTATGGCGATCCCCCGCCTTTCGGAAAGCACCTGGAAGTGCTTGATGATTGGACCAAGCTCATCGACGATGAAACATGGGATCCATTTCCCGGCGTTGGTGGATTTGGCTACATAGATCACATTGGCTTTCGATACTACCTTCCTGCAGCGATGTGCCGCCTGATGCACCAGCCAGATGCTGAGCTTTATCCTGGGCAATTGCTCTTGCCCCTTCATCGGTTTTGCCATGCCGCCGCCTCATGGCCCGATCGGCTCTCTCCTGCCGATGTGTGGTCACGTGCTCAACTCGTGTGCATCGCCAGATTCATCGACTGGATGGCGGTAGAGGAAGGTACACGCATCGAAGCGATGTATCAGATGCTTCTGAATGAGCTGCTTGAAGTGGAGGGATCAACCGAGCATCTCAAGCGTGATGAGAACCCCTGGGCCGAGGCGATCAAAGGTGAATGGGGCAAGTATCTCGCGCCGTGACACAGTCTGCCTGCCAGAGAGCGATTCTTTGGCCATTTGCGGCGGTTTACCCACCGCCGCGCACGGCGGACTTCATCTCACTCACCGCCTGCCGCAGGCCCACGAACGCCGCGCGGCTGACGATGGCGTGGCCGATGTGCAGTTCATGCAGGCCGGGGAGTGCCGCGACGGGGCCGACGTTGGTGTAGTTCAGGGCGTGGCCGGCATTGAAGCGCATGCCCAGATCGAGAATGCGGATTCCTCCGTCGTGCAGGGCTTCAAACTCGCGCGCCACCGAAGCGTGATTCAAGTTGCCCCCGTGCTCGGCAAACGCGAGGGCATAGCCACCGGTGTGCAGCTCGCAGATATCAAAGCCACATGCCTTCGCAGCGTCGATGTGCCGCGGATCAGGATCGATGAACGCGCTGGCCATGCACCCTGCGGCGTGTAGCGCGGCAACCACCTGTGCCAACCGCCCCTCATGATCGGCCACGTTCAAGCCACCTTCGGTGGTGACTTCGTGACGACCTTCGGGGACCAGCATGGCGGTGTGTGGGCGGATGCCACTGGCGATGCGGACCATTTCATCAGTCGCGGCCATCTCCAGATTGAAACGCGTGCGGACGAAGGGACGCAGCCGCTGCACATCATCATCGCGAATGTGGCGGCGGTCTTCGCGCAGGTGAACGGTGATGCCATCGGCTCCGCCCAATTCGGCCTCGTGGGCAGCGCGGACGGGGTCTGGCTCGGCAAAATCAAGCGTGCCACCGGGGCCCGCCTTGTAGCGCGCGTTGCGGATGGTGGCGACATGGTCGATATTCACCGAGAGTTGGGGCATGGTCGTGGTGTGGTGCATGGTGCTCAGGAATCGTATTCGCACCGCGGTACTCTTGATGCATGCGCGAGCGGGAACCAACGACCATGCGGCAGATGATCGAGCAGGCCACCACCCCGGATGGTGCGTCGCGGCACATCCTCATCGTCACCGTGGGTTCGCATGGCGACATCCACCCCTTTCTGGCCATCGGCGCAGAGCTGGTGCAGCGCGGCCATCGCGTCACCATCATCACCAATTCGTATTACTCCGGCCAGGTTGCCGAGGCGGGTTGCACGCTGGTGCCATTGGGAGAGCGCTTTGATCTGTCTGAGATCGCCAAGAACCCGCAGATGATGTCGACGTGGACAGGGAGCATGCACATCTTCAAAGAGATCATCATTCCCAACTCTCCGGCGATCGTGCGGGAAGTGGAGAGGGTGTGCAGGGAAGATCGTCCGGACATCGTGCTCACGCACCACATCGCGCTGGGCGCGGCATGGGCGTGCGAGCGGATGGGTGTGCCGCACGTGGTAGCGTGTCTGTCGCCGGTGGCGTGGAACAACCGGCTGGATCCGTGTGTTCTGCTGCCATTGCCGATGGTTTTCAGCAACGTGATCCGACCGATGACGACAAGATGGTCTCATGTCGTCACCGGCCTGATGCTGGATGGGATGTTGAACCGCGCGCGCGAAGAAGTCGGCATGCCGCGGCGCAAGCACATCTATATGACCGACACGCTGGGTGGCGTGGCGAACCTGGGGTTGTGGTCGCGGCATTTTCGCGGGCCACTTCCGGGTGATCCGGCGACGAGCGTGGTGTGCGGATTCAGCGTGTGGGATCAGGACAGCGAGCGGCAGGTGCGGAGCGAAGAGGTGGAGCGGTTTTTGAAGGATGGGCCAGAGCCGATCGTGTTCACGCTGGGAACAAGCGCGGTACATGTGCCGGGTGGATTCTACAAGGCGGCGGCGGAGGCGTGCCGCGGGTTGGGAAGGCGTGGGCTGCTGTTGGTGGGGAAGGATGGGAAACTGCCGGAGGGTGCGCCGGATGGGGTGCGGGCATTTTCGTATGCGCCGCATTCGCAGGTGATGCCACGGAGTTGTGCGATTGTGCATCATGGCGGAGCGGGGACGACAGCGCAGGGACTGCGAGCGGGGAGGCCGACGGTGATCGTGCCGTTTGCGCATGACCAGTTTGACAATGCAGCGCGGTGTGAACGATTGGGTGTGTCGCGGACTTTGGGGCGGAACAAAGTTTCGGCGGAGAATCTGGCAAAGGTATTGAAGGGCTTACTTGCCGATGACATTGCGGTGCGGGGCGCGGCGGAGGTGGGGCGGAGAGTTCGTGAAGAGAATGGCGCGAAGGTCGCGGCGGATGTCTTGGAGAAGGTGGCAAACCAGAAGCGCGGCTGAGCGGATTACTTGGCGAGATCAGTGATCATGATGTTTTTCCACTGCACCTGCAGGGGTTCTTTCTTTGCACCCACGCCGTGGACCTGAAGCGCGATGAAGCCGGAGCGATTGGCCTCGACGTGCGCGGTTTCGGTGTAGTCGATGGCGGGGATGCCATTGAGCCATGTGCGGATGCGCGGGCCTTGGGCATGAATGCGGAAGTGGTTCCACTCGCCCTGTTTGAAAGCGGCTTGGGCGGCGGGGTTGGATTTGAGATCAGCAAGCCAGAGACGGCCACCTTCGTCGTAAAGGCCGCCGGTCCATTTGCGGTCGGAGGGGTCGATCTCGATTTGGTAGCCGTGGACGCGCTCGATGGGTTCATTCTTGAAATTTTCGGGGCGCGAGTGGGAGCGAATCTGGATGCCACTGTTGAGGGCTGGATCGGTCTTGAAATCGAGTTCGAGGATGAAGTCGGAATATTCGGCGACGGTGCAGAGGAAGGTGTTGGTGGTGTTGGGAGCGGTGGTGCCGGTGATGACACCCTCAGAAATGGAGTAGGAGGCGATGCCGCCGCGCTTGATCCACTGTGTGCTGAGGCTGGTGTCCGGCGATGACAGCGCGACGGCATTGGGAGAAGACGCACAGCCCCCCAGCGAGAGGATGGCGGAAAGTGCGAGTGCAAGGATGGGTTTATTTGGCGAGTTCATCGAGTTCCTTGTGGGTCCATGAGCCGCTGCGTTCGGCGGTTTCTTCGCGGAGGCGAGAGATGGTTTCTGGGGAGATGGGGTCTGCGCGATTGCCAAAGGCGCGGCGGACGTAGGTGAGGACGGAGGCGAGCTCTTCGTCTTCGGTGATCTGGGGGATGGGCATTTCGCCGGTGAAGGTTTGACCGTTCACTTCGTACTCGCCGCGCACGCCTTGGAGAATGATGCGTACGAGGATGCCTTCGGGCCCGTTGATGCGCTTGGAGCCAGCGATTGGTGGTGCCTGGCCGGCTTGACCCTTGCCATCGACGCCGTGACAACTGGCGCAGGTGGAGTAAAGAGATTTGCCGAGCTCGAAGCGGGTTTTTTCGATGGGTGTGAGATCGCGGAGGGTGATGACGGGTGCGTTGCCGCGTTGTTTGTTGGGCCAATCCAGAAGTTCGACGATGCGTTGGGCGGTTTGGCGGGCGGATGTGGAGAGGGTGTCTTCGGAAAGGAGCGAGACAAATCGTCCTGGTTCCTGCGAGAGGGAGAGGCGAGGGGGACGGGGATCGTCGAGCTTCATTTCCTTTGCGAGGGTGGGAATGAGGACTTCGGCGTGTGGAGAGGCACCAATGGCGGAGAAGAAGGCAGGGCGGAAGGAATCGGGGCCACGCAGGGCGGCGGCGACACACTCGCGAAGCAGGTCGGTGCGTGCGGTGGTTTTGGAAAGGAGGAAGATGGCGGCGGAGGAGGCGATTTCGGGTCGGACCGTCCAGAGTGCGGAGCGCAGGAAGGGATCGCGCTGATGAGTCAGGAGGAAAGTGGCCAGATCAGCAGCGCGATCGGGAGTGCGATAGGTGGAGACGAGGGTGGGGAGACAGCTCAGCAGCACCACGCGCGGCGTGGATTCGCGAGAGCAAAGTTCGATGATGGTTGATGAGACGAGTTCCTCACCCATCCAGCCCTGGGCGATCTGCGCGGCGTTGGTCAGCACCAAGGTGGAAGGGTGATGCAGGGCACTGGTGAGCTCAGCGGCAGAAAGCTGCGAGAGGGCATCGAGCGTCCAGAGGGCATGGATGGCGGCGAGTTCGTTTCGGCCGCGGGCGAGATCTCGCAGCGCGTTGGCCTGATCGGTGGCGTTGCGTTCGATGAGGAGGCGCTGGGCAGTGTCGCGCCACCAGCCGCTGGGAGAGGAGAGGAAGGCGACGAGATCGGCGTTGGTGGCGGTGGAGAGATTTGGGCGATCGGCGCGGAGGGGGTGATCGCGGCGGGTGATCTGGTAGATGCGACCCATATTCAGCGGGGTTTCCAGATCGCGCTCTTTGATCTGGGCTTTGAGGAAATCGGTGAGGAACTTTTTGTGCTGGATGACGCCTCGATACATATCGAGGATGATGAGCGAGCCATCCGGTGCGATGAGGGAGTTGACGGGGCGGAAACGTTCATCGGTGGAGCGGAGCAGTTCGGTGCCGGTGTAGTAACTCTTGGCGGTTGGGACGCCATCGTTTTCGGTGATACGGATGCGTTTGACCAGGTTGCCCGCGGGTTCGCAGACAAAGGCGTTACCAATTGCATCTGGGCCGAGGATGGTGTCGCGGTTGATGGATGTGCCGCAGGCGGCGGTGTGGCTGGCGAGGGTGCCATCTTTCTTGAGGATGTTGGGTTGATAAGCGCGATTGACGCCGGGGGTTTTGGCGAGGGGCCACACTTTGGCATCGGGCATGATGTTGGTGCCGTAGCCGCGAGATGTGGGGCTGGAGGGGTTGCGTGACGCAAGGTGTTTGGGAAGGATGTCGCAAAGAAGAGGGTTGGAGTTTGGTGTGGAGTAGAAGCGGCCGAGGTCGTCTTTGGCGAGGCCCCATTGGCCGTGCACGGGGGTGGGGCGGGTGGCGACGGAATAGCCGGTGGAGGATTTGGTGATGCGGAACTCGGTGTCGTGTTGGGAGAGGTGCCACCAGCCATCGTGACCGAAAGTGAGGGAGTTGGCGGCGTGCTCGGGATTATCAAGACCACCGAAACCACCGAGGAGTTTTTCCTTGGTCTCGGCGCGGCCATCCCCATCTTTATCGTGACAGATATAGAGGTTGGGGGGCTCGATGAGGAGCAAGCCGCCGCAGCAAGGGGCGATGGAGCGAGGGAGGACGAGCGAATCGAGGAAGACAGAGGAGGAGTCGTAGATGCCGTCGGCGTTGGTATCGGTGAGGAGGAGAACTTTGTTGGTGGGCTCGAGCTCGCCGGTGCCCTGAATGTCGGGCATGTAGGTATTCATCTGCGCGACAAAGAGGCGGCCATTTTCATCAAAGCACGCTGCGACGGGAGCGGCGACGACGGGCTCGCTGGCGACGCAGCGAATAGAGAAATCTGGGATGAGGTCAAACGTGGCAAGGGCTTGTTCGACGGAGAGGGGATTGGAAGTGGGGGCGGGGGGGCCTTGGTCGTCTTTGGTGTGCGTGGCGGATGGAGTGGTTGCTGTTGGAGCGTGTGTGGATGGTGCAGTCAGCCGCGGCACGGCGACGGCGCAGAGGACGAGTAGGAGGAGGAGGGCAAAGCCGCGGAGTGGAGTCATGGCAGCACGAGGGTATAGAGCACTGTCGAAGGCAGTGCGGAGTGGGGTGGTGGTGGATTTGGGGAGGGATCAACCGAGTCGTTTTTGCAGGTCTTTGACTGAGGCGAGCCAGCCATCGTGATCTTCGGATTCGGCCCAGAGGTCGTTGAGTTCGGAGGTGAGGATGCGGGAGACGGCCTTGTGGGCGAGCTCGACGATGGGCTTTTTCTTGCGGAAAGAGATTTTGCCGGTGGCGATCCAATCCTGAAGCTCTTCGAAGGATTCGAGTGTGTCAGCGAGTGACTCTTCTGGTTTGCCATTGATGGCGGCGATGAGTTCGGCGGCGGCGAGACCTTCGGTGGCGGCGTCGGCATCGGCGCCATCATCGGGATCGCCAGCGCGAAGCAGGGTCATGACGATCAGGGCATCGCGACCCGGTTCTTCATCTGAGCCCTCGCCTTCGGGTGAAGACTCGAGGATGTCGAGAAAGTCCGTGGCGGTATCGTTATCGAAGGGACCGGTTCCCGATGCGCCCATGTGGAGACTCCTTTGAAGGGGTGTAGATTAGCAGGGAGTGCTGAATGCCGCGACGAAGTCGAGGTAATCGAAGAAGTCGACGGAGCCGTCGAGGTTGAAATCGGCGGGGCAGATGTAGTCTGCAGCGACGGAGTTGCTGGGCATGCCAGCGACGGTCACTGCAACCTGTGCATTGCCGGGAAGATGCGCAGGTACGGTGCAGGTGATGGCGTTGTGCGTCTGATTCAGGATGGGGGCGACTTGTCCGGCGATGGTGACAACGGGAGATAAACCAAAACTGCTGCCCAAGATGGTGGCGGTGGTGCCGCCAGAGACATCAAATTTGGCGGGAACGACCTGTGAGATCAGAGGGGCCTGGTATGAGAAGCCAGCGAAAGTGGGGCTGGTTTGCCCGCCAGTGGAGACCGTCATGGAGCGGTTGATTCCTTCGCCTGGGGGCACGATGAACTTGAGCGAGGTGTGTCCCGTGGAAGATTGAAGCACGGGGACGATCTGATTGTTGAAGGTGATGCTGGCGGATGAGGTGGGGCCGAGGTTGGTGCCTGTGATCGTGGCTTCGTAGCCACCAGCGGTTGGGCCGCTGGAAGGAAGGATGGTCGAGATGATTGGTGCGGGATAACTCAGTGTGAGCGGGTTGCTGATCTGACCACCAACCGAAACGATGACCAAGTTTGACGCACCGTTGCCCACGGGGACGTTGAAGATGAGTGAGGAATGTGTATTGCCGGGCTGGATGGTGGTCTGCACACCATTGACGAAGACGAGTGGATTGATGCCGAGGTTACTGCCATTCAGCGTGGCGGTGCCCCCGGCGGTGGTGAAGCCAGAGGGTGTGAGGGATGTGAGGGTTGGTGCTGTGTAAGTGATGGTGGAGGTGCCCGAAGGGATGTTGACCTGGCCACTGACGTTGATGGTGATGGGTTGGTTGAGCCCTTGGCCCGCAGGGATGATGCACTGAATCTGGGTGTGGTTACTGGCACCGGTGGGAGCGGCTGAAGTACCACCGATGGTGACTGTTCGGCTAGTGCCGAAATTGGAGCCGGTGATGGTGAGCGTACCGCCGCCACTGGTGGGTGAGGTGTTGATGCTGAGATTGGTGATGCGCGGAATGTCGTAGGCGAAGGTGTTGAGGACATTGCTGGGGTTGCCGGGCTCAAAGGCCTGAACCTGGACGTTTGTCCCTTGGCCTGCGGGTGCGACGCAAAAGATCGTGTTGGCATTGGCGGACGTGATGGGTGCAGACGCGCCGCCGATGGTGACGAGATTGACCAGGCCCAGACTTAAGCCGCGGATCACGACGGTGCTGCCTCCGGCTGTAGGTGCTGGAGAGGCGACGACCTCGGTGATGACGGGAACGGCGGAGGCGAGTGAGGCGAGTGAGAGAGCGGCGACAGCGATGAGCCGCGATGGGTTCAGGTTCATAGGAATCTCCTTGTTGTGATCAGGGAGTAGTTTACCGGCGGGTGAAACGCGCGCCAAGCCAGAAAGGTCGGGAATGACAAAACGTCCCTATTTTCAAGGGCAAAATGAAGATCTTTTGCTTTGGGACAACACATTTGTGTTGGCGAAGCGGCGCGACCGAAAATTGTGTTATCGGAACCGGAGAGTGATCGGTTCTGGCTCGCCATGAGCACGATTTGGATCAGCGCTTGGCTTGAATGTGCATCGAGCTCGGCGACACCATAAACGACGGATACGGATCAGTGCTTGCCGCGGAAATGGCATCGGAAGAGTTTGATAGCGCAGCGCACGCGGAGACAGAGAGTGAGAGCCAGCCGCAATCTGTGGGCATGGGCGTGGCGGTTGGCGAGTGCAATGACTGATAGGTGCCGGTGGCGACAGCAAAGTGTGTGTTGGAATCGGGAAGTGTCTTGGCTTTTCCTTTGAGCCAGGTGGGGCACTCGGTGGTGGCGATGAACTGTTGCCCGAGCGAGGAGGAGGTGGTGATCAGGCACGCCGCAGCTTCGCGGGTGTTGGTGGCGAGGATGAAGATGGACGCGATGAGAACTGCGCGAGGCACGTGAGGACTCCAATCTTGTGTGAGGGGGTGATTTTTGCTGCAGGCGCGGCAGAGTCCAGCGCCATTGAGATGCGATTGCTTGAAGATGCTGCAAAGGCACGATGAAAGGCCATGGAAACGGATTGGTTTCAGCGCGTGAAACAGGGTTATCGGCGTAGTGAGAGATTGCAGGCAAGAATCAGCCCTTATGAGCACAGCGACGTCATATCCCAAGGATCGGATCAATGTGGTGTTGTTGGAGGCGATTCATCAGGTCGCAGTGGACCGCCTGCACGCGGAAGGGTTCAAAGTTGAGACGGTGCAGGGTGCGCTTGAGGGGCAGGCGCTGAGAGATGTCTTGGGGCGTGCGCACGTGTTGGGCATTCGCAGCAAGACGGAAGTGACGGAGGAAGTGCTGCGTGAGGCGGGGGAACGATTGCTGACGATCGGTTGCTTTTGCATTGGGACGAATCAGGTGGCGCTCAACGCAGCGTGTGAGCGGGGCGTGCCGGTGTTCAATTCTCCGTTCAGTAACACGCGAAGCGTGGCGGAGTTGACGATTGCCGAGACGATCGCGCTGACGAGAGGATTGTTTGAGAAATCACGAAAGATGCACGCGGGGGAATGGGACAAGAGCGCGGCAGGGGCGCACGAGGTGCGAGGCCGCACGCTGGGAATCGTGGGATACGGGCATATCGGCAGCCAGGTGAGCGTGCTTGCTGAAGCGATGGGCATGAAAGTGGTGTTTTACGACATCGTGCCCAAGCTGGCTCTGGGAAATGCCAAGCGGGCGTCCAGCTTGGGAGAGGTGCTGGAACAGGCGGACGTGCTGACCCTGCACGTTCCGGCGACGGATGCGACGACGCGGATGGTGGGTGCGCGTGAGCTGGCGTTGATGAGGAATGGTGCCTGCCTGATCAACAACGCGCGCGGAAACGTGGTGGATGTCGACGCATTGGCGAGTGCGCTGAAGAGCGGCCGTATTGGCGGGGCTGCGTTGGATGTGTTTCCGGTGGAGCCGGCGGGGAAGGGAGATCGCTTTGAGAGCGCGGTGTGCGGATTGAAGAATGTGATTCTCACTCCTCACATTGGAGGAAGCACGGAAGAGGCGCAAGCAGCGATTGCGGAGGATGTATGTGCGAAGCTGGCGCGGTTTGTGAATAACGGGAGCACGACGGGGGCAGTGAATGTGCCGCAGGTGGAGCTGCCCGGGCAAGGCGGCGAGGAAGAGGGTGGTGCACTTCGGCGGCACCGGATTCTGCACTTTCACAAGAATCTGCCCGGAGTGATGAAGAAGGTGAACGGCGTGGCGGCGGATCTTGGGGCAAACATCTCTGCGCAGTATCTGCAGACGAATGCGGAGATCGGCTACGTGGTATTGGATGTCGATCCGACCGATGGTGAGCGATTGATGCAGGGATTGAAACGCGTGGAAGAGACGGTGCGCGTGCGGATGCTGTGGTAAGGATCAGCGTGTGCGCGGTTGGTAGGGTGGGCCGACGGGCGCGGAATCGGGGAATGGGGAAGGGGCACCATCCCAGACGAAGACCTGGGAGTTGCCTCCACCTGCGCCAGCGCCTGCCGCGAGGTATCGACCGGATGGGGACCAGGCGAGAGCGTGGATGGGGCCGCCCGCATCGCGCAAGAGGAGCATTTCGCGGCCTGTGCGTGCATCGTGAATGCTGACGAGTTTGTTATCACCGCCCACGGCAAGGCGTGATCCATCGGGGCTGAATGCGACAGCGCTGAGGGCGGCATCGCCATACGTGAGGAGTTGACGATCGTCGGGATTGGTGAGAGAGGCGATAAAGAGGCAGCCGCGACCGACAGCGGCGACGCGTGTTCCGTCGTCAGAAATGGCGATAGCCCAAGGTGCGGGAACTTCGGTGGTGATGACGGTGACTTTTCCGCCCGGTGCGGTGTCGAGTATGGAGATGATGCTGTCGTTGGTGAGCCAGGCGAGGCGCGAGCCGGAGGGGTTCATGGCGATGGCGACACCGTCCTGCACATTTTCTGTATGAAGGATTGTGCCGTCGCTGATCTTGCGCAGGTTGAGCCGCCCGGTGCGATCCATCATCGCGATGCGATCTGCGCCAGTATCGCTGCACACACCCAGGAGAATGCCTTCGGCGGGCGTGGTGTCAGACCAGGATGCGGAAGCGTCGTCAGTCTTGACAAAGCGCGGCATGTTGGCCTGATCAAGTGTGAGGGCGTGCGTGCCAGCGCGGTCGTACATGCGGATGCGCTTGATGTTCTGCGGCAAGGGCGTGCGTCGTTCGGCGTTGCTGCGAAGATCGTGGATGACTTCGTTGGTGTTGGACGCGACGCGGATGAACTGTTCCTGTGCGTCAAAGCCGATCTTGAGAAAGCCAACGGAGTCGATGAGGTGCACAGCGCGGCGGGCGTTGAGGGCCCAGATGCGTGGTTGGGCGCTGGTGAAAGCGGAGCTCGCCACCCGCCCTTCGTCCAGGAAATCAATGGAAGAGCCGTAGCGCGGGCCGCCCAGATAGGTCTGATAGATGAAGGAGCGGTTCATGTCGAACGTGATGACGGTGCCGTAGGTGCTGGTGGCGGCAATCTGACGGCCAGAGGGTGAGACGGCCACCCCGGACATCGTGAAGGGCACCCGCCAATTGAATCGGGCTGTGCCGGATTCGGGATCAAAGACGACAACCAGCGTGGTGAGAACCGCGATCAGGTGCTTTCCATCATCAGAGAACGTGACCAGATGGGCAGGTGTAGAGAAATCCCACGCTGGCTTGGGCCACGATTTCAGAAGTGATCCATCGGCGGCGGAGCGAATTTCAATCGTGTCGTAACCAGCCACCGCAAAGGTCTTTCCGTCAGGTGAGAAGGCGACGCTGGTCGGCGCGGCTTTGCAGGAGACTTCAAAGAGCAGCGACTTGGTCGCGACATCGAACATCTGCAGATTCGGCTGCGCTTGCATGAGGATGAGCCGGGTGCCATCCTCCGAGAGCGCTCCTGGAGTGATTTCCGATCGACGAATGCTGCTGCCATGTGACAGCGACGACACGACGCCCGGGTGTGTGACAGGAATCGTGGAGATGATCGAGCCATCGCGTGCGGAGAGCACATGCCCGTTGGTGGTGGTGATGACCAGCAGACGGTCACAGCCGCGAACACAGCGTATATCTCGAAGGTCTTCCTTGAGGTTGATGGTCCACCGAATGTTCTGGCTGGGAAGATCCCACACTCGCACCGTGCTTTTTTCCCAGATTGCGGCAATGTGTTTGTCGGGCACCGCTGAAATGCGACGACAAGCGGTACCGTCGGGATCGGCCTCGAGGAGAGTGATGTCTTCGCCAGCGCGACGGAGTGCGTGGTTCCATTCCCAGCCGCGCAGATCAGCAGGTGCTGCTGCGAGGCGTTGCAGCAGGAGCGGGGCATCACCAGCAGAGAACGCAGCTTCGGCGGCGGCCATGGAGGTTTCGTAAGCCTGCGCCTCAGCGCGATGCTGGCTTTCTTCCGCGGCATTGCGAGCGACCACTGCTTCGCGCTCGGCAATACGCGTGCGGCGGAGTTGCAGGACCGTGGTGGTAAAGCCAACGGCGACGGCCGCGATGACGCCGACAATGCCGATGGCGGCAGCCCGGTTGCGGCGTGCGAACAGCGAGAGTTGATAGATGACGCTGGGTGGGCGCGCTGCGATTGGAAGTCGATCGGTGAAGCGGCGCAGGTCGTCCAGGAGTTCGCTGGCGGATTGGTAACGTCGCGCGGGCTCTTTAGCCAGGCACCGCAGCGTGATGGCATCAAGGTCAGCGGGAACGCTCTTACGCAGGGATGAAGGCCGCGTGGGAGCGACGTTGCGAATGGTGGAGATGATTTCCGGCAGCAGGCCGTCGGTGCGGTAAGGCATCGAGCCGGTGAGCATGAAGAAGAAGAGCACGCCAAGCGAATAGACGTCGGTGCGCAGATCGATGCGTGATTGCACGCCTTCGGTCTGTTCCGGGCTGGCCCAGGGGAGAGAGCCCACAAACTGTCCGGTGATGGTGTGGGCCGACGAGACGTCTTCGGTGGTGAGGCGGGCTAGGCCGAAATCCAACAGACGCGGTTCCGGCGGCTTGCCCGGGTAGGCCTCGATGAGAATGTTGTCGGGCTTGAGGTCGCGGTGCATCACACCGCGAAGGTGCGCGTCATTCACGGCTTCGACGATGCGGGCAAAGAGTGCGACGATCGTGTCGATGTCGAGTGTGCGCTGAGAAAGGAACTCGTCGAGTGATGATCCATCGACGTAGTCCATGACGAAATAGGGGTCGCCATGGCGGATGCCGGTGTCGATGATCCGCACGATGCACGGATGATCGAGCTGGGCGAGGATGTCGACCTCGCGTTCAAAACGCTCGATGTCGCGTGTGCCGCTGAAAAGCCCGCCTCGGCGCACCTTGATGGCCACGCGGCGGCCAGTGTTGTTCTGGATGCCTTCGAAAACCACGCCCTGGCCGCCACGATGGATTTCGCGGACAAACGAATAGCCACCAGGCGGAGGCGGAAGCGGGATGTTCGCACCGCGCGAGGCAGCGACACCCGGCGCGGATGAAGCGTGCGGCGGAATCTGCATCACGCCACTGCGGGAAATGGCGGCGTCGCGGGCCTTCTGCAGAATGGAAAGCAGGCCGAGCTCGCGTCCTAATTCGGGAAGCAGATCAGCGTGATCGGCGAGAATCCGATCGTCGTGGATCGCCTGCCCCTGCGAGCGCCGCGTGAGGACGTCTTCGACGACAGCGCGAATGCGTGCCGCACGGTCTGGGTCTACTGGGGTCGGGATGGTCGTCGAATCTGGCATGAGGCAGCGTGTATCAAGCGAAGAACGAGGGAGAGACTCCCGGTCTTGTGACGGAAAGATCACTGGCCGGGGAGGTAACGCAGGAACGAATCAAGGCATTCGCGCAGGTTTCCCACGGCGCGGCTGGTGAGATTGTGCACGGCATGTTCGGAGCGATTCATGCGAGTGGCAATCTGGGCAATGGATAGGCCCTCAAAATACCGCATCTGAATGGCCGCTTGATGGTCGGGGGTAAGGCGTTTGACTGCCGCCCGGATGGCACCTTCCAATTCATGATCGCCGAAGGAGCGGCTGGGCGTGTGCGAGTCAATCGCCAAAAGATCGACAAGTGCGACCATGGACATGCTCAGGCCGGGGCGAGGTTGGAGGGACTGACCCGACCCGCGCTTCTGGGCCCGGTGATAGCGGACCAGATCAATCAGGCGATGATCCGCGATGGTGGTGAGCCAGCCATAAACGGCATCGACAGGGGATGGGGCCGCTGGATTGGGAACGAATGTGGAGAATGTGGCATAGGCGTCGGTCAGCGATTCCTGCAGAACGTCCTCGGCACTGAAGAGTGAGCGGAGGTCAGCCGGAAGGCGTCGTTCGATGCGGGCCAGCAACCGAGGCGTGTGGTTGAGCAGCAACCGATCCAGCGCGTGGGTGTCGCCTTTCATGGCGAGCGAGAGCAAAGCGGCTTCCGGCTCAGCCGCTCCGCCTGAGCCGCCTTCGGCTGAAAAGAGTTGGTGGCGTCCTGCCTGCATGTAATGATGAGTTCGGCCAAGACCCCGAAACGATTCGTGCGATCGGGGGTTTACCACCCCAAATCATGGTAACGGACGCGCCTAGACATACTCACGCACGATAATTTAGTTATCAGACCTAAAGCCGCTCGCTCGCGTGGACCAGCTCTTGAGCCAGTTCCTTGGCCTGCACCCGAATCTCCGGAATCGCGATCGTCTCCCACAGCAGGGCGCGGCGGAGGGGGCCGATGGTCCAAAGCGTGCGATGGGGCAGGCCTCCAGAATCCAAGGGCCGGCCCAATTTGTCCGTCTCCATCCCGATACGAAGTTCATCCTGACGGATGATCCCCTGCGCCAGCAACGATGAGATCAACGGATCACCGACCTTGGCCAGATCCATGTGAGGGCCAGTGCAGTTGATGATGAGCCCGGGGGTCAGGCGCGTGCGCTCGCCCCCACGCAGGTGCAGCGTCACTTCGAATCCATCGGGCGAAGGACTGATTTCACCAAGCCGGGCCGCACGAATGTCAAGCGTGCCCTTGGCCCGTGCATCACCGATGGCCTCCGCGATGGACGGGGCGCAGCGATGGCGGTGCGTGTCCCAATAAGGAACCAGTTTGCTCAAGAATCGCTGACGCTCTGCGATCGGCATGGATTGCCAAAGGCGTGCGGTGACCGGACGCAGTGCCGTGACGGCCTCGCGCCAGTCGATCTCGCGCTTCTGGCACGTGTGCACATACGCGCGAATCGCAAACAAGAGTCCCTTGGCCGTGTGAGGCCAATAGTCGATGGGTGGCGGCGGCTGTGTGGCTGGCGCGTGATGGTGGGGACGGTGGGGTTGAGAGATCAGGCCGCGACGCGAGATGGCAGTGATGCGCACATCCGGCGCAGTGGTGCGCGCTTGCATCACCACATCCATCATCGAAAGTCCGGTGCCGATGACCAGTACGCCACGCTTGGCGGCGGGGGAACGCAACGCATCCGTGAATCGCTCACCTGAAGTCCAGGGATCGCGGAAGTAGTGGGGATGAGCAGTGATCTCCTGGCCCAATCCCGAAGGATTCGCCGGGGTGAAATTGCCCAGCGCCAGAACCACATGCCAAGCAAAAACGGTCTCACCATTCTCCAACGTGATGCGACGAGGCGATGCACTAGGTGCAGCATCACCGGGATACATCGTCAGATCGGTGACGCGCGCGGTGATCGTCCGTAGCCGCGGGCCCAGTCTCGCCGCAGCTTCAGAAGCAAGATGCGTGAGGTATTTGCCAAACAGGCCCCGCGCGACGAAATCGCCCCCGGCCATTGCGTGCCCGTGTGTGTTGGCCCATCGAACGAAGTGGTCGGGCTCGTCCGCAAGTGCGCTCATGCGTCCTGCCGGAACGTTGAGGACGTGGCCGGGATGAGTGGTCGTATAGGGAAGGCCCGGGCCGATGGGCGTGGGATTGATGTGCAGAACCGAATCCGCAATCCCGCGCGAAAGGTGGTACAGCAGCAGCGTGCCCGATGCCCCGCCGCCGATGATCGCGATGCGAGCCGGATTGGCGGCAGTGCCGAAAGTCGGAGAATTTTGAGTCAATGCTGCAGTCACGGGGAATAAATCAGGGTCTACCCCAAAGAGAGTTGAGGTCGGGAAGATAGCACAAGAGATGGGATTCGGCGCGCCGGATTGGCCGGAGTGCGGCGGAAAAGTGCCAACACCGCCGCATGAAT
This sequence comes from uncultured Phycisphaeraceae bacterium, assembly GCA_964441555.1. Lineage (GTDB taxonomy): Bacteria > Planctomycetota > Phycisphaerae > Phycisphaerales > UBA1924 > F1-120-MAGs238. Next base: position 32,411 of record CAYTYD010000007.1, read on the forward strand.
TCACGCGGCGCGACTCAGCACAACGAAGCTGAGCCGGGCACATTGCAGCGTGTGACCGTTTTTCACGGGTACCCTGCATGATGGCATTGAGCAAGGAATCGGTGATGAAGGCGCTGGCCGGGCATTTCCCTGCCGAAGGTGTGCAATGGGCCGCAGAGCTGGATGGCGTGGTGTCGTTGCGGCTGTTCGTTCCAGGGTGGAGCACCGCGCAGATGGATGCTGGCGCAGCCAAAGCGCGGCAGGTGATCGCCGCCTTGCCTGGTACTCAGGTGAAGGCCCTGATCGCCGAGTTTGTCGATGACAGCGGTTCGGTGGTGTATACCAGCAGGCCGGGACCGAACTTAAGTGCGCCAGGCGGCGCAAACCCTCCACGTCCTGCCACACCTTCCTCGCCAGATGGCCACACGCCCATCGGCGGCCTCACTACCAAGAACAGTGCACGAGGCGATGCCGGGGCCACGGGCATTCCCGGTGTGGCTCGCGTGATCGCCGTGGGCGCGGGCAAGGGTGGTGTGGGAAAATCGAGCATCGCCGTGAATCTCGCCGTGGGCTTGGCCAAGCGCGGGCACGCAGTAGGATTGCTGGATGCAGACATCTACGGACCGAGCATGCCGACGATGCTGGGCCTGGGCGCGATGGAGCAGAACGTGCACGGTGGCATGCTGCAGCCTTTCTATGTCCACGGCGTCAAGGCGATCACCATCGGCAAGCTGGTGGATCCTGAGAAGCCGCTGATCTGGCGCGGGCCGATGGCGCACGGCGCCTTCAAGCAGCTGACAGAGCAAACGGATTGGGGCAATCTGGATTACCTGATCATCGACCTGCCCCCGGGCACAGGCGATATCG